>CAZWDH010000089.1:0-22577 GCA_964632865.1 uncultured Nitrospiraceae bacterium | reverse complement strand
GTTGTTACCTCGCCTGGGAACCTAACATGGCGGGGTCAATTGTCCTGATTTTGCGAACGACCGTCGGCTATTTTCTGTCGCTACAAGAGCGGCCGGTGATACTGGTTTCGATGGATATCCGCCGCTACGTGCGCAAATTGATCGAACAAGAAATGTACGAGTTAGCCGTTCTCTCGTACCAGGAACTTACCGAGGACGTGACCATTCAGCCGCTGGATCGAATTAAGTTATGATGCAGGTTTCTAAGATGCGGTTTTCCCTCAGACTCGACGGCGTGGTAATACAGCGTGTCAAGTAAACTTCTCAAAGTCCTGACGGGGCCACACCAAGGAGCGGAGATCGAACTCCCACCGGGGGCCATCACGCTCGGAAGCGGCTCCGAGACCGATGTCATTTTCGATGACCGAACGGTGCGCGACAAGCACATCGAAATCACCGACCACGGCGAAAACGGTGTCCGCGTTCACTTCTTCAAATCTGGTTTTGTTGATACTCGCCCCATAGAAGCAGGCAACGATCTGGACCTCGCTGACTTCGAAGTGGTTTCTCTTGGAACTACTTCCATCTGTATCGGCCCGGTTGACCAGCAGTGGCCGCTGGTTCGTGTTCCCGATTGGGCCAAGCTTGCCGAACAAGTCGCTCCCGAACCAGCGCCGAGAAAAGCGATTGGGGATCACGTAGAACCTCGCGAAGGCGACATCAGGAAATCGGATTCGGAAGAGGAATCGAGGGAACCAGTAGTGCCGGTAGTGACCGACTTTCCAGATTCGGTTCCAGCAAAAACGCCGGTAAGCAAGGGACGGCGGGCCGCCGGAATTGTCATCCTCTGCCTGATTTTCGGGTTGCTTTTTGCGTCTGTGGTATTGGTGGTTGGATTCGGGTTTGGTCCATCGAACGGGGGTGCTCTTCCTTCTGCCGCTGCGATGCCGACGACGGACTGGAAGGCCACCTTGGATGCCATCAGTTCCGAGTACGGCTTGAAAATGGAGCAACAGCAGGAGGTGTACATTCTGTCCGGACTGGTCCAGACACCGCAGATTCGCGATGAACTCACCCGTAAAGTTTTGCCGCTGGAACCCTATGTCCGGTGCGACGTTTACACCCCGGACCAGATAAAGACCGCAGCCGATGCCGTTTTGCGCGGTTTCGAGTTCGCGGTTTCGAGTACTTGCTCGGATCAGGGCGTTCTTCGCCTCGCCGGATGGGCCCCCTCGGAAGATGCGTGGAAACGGGCGCTCGTACGTGTACGCAACGATGTACCGGGAATCGTTGCAATTGAGGAGGAGGTCGGTTTTCTCAGCAACGTTTCGGCTCAGTTAACGGCCGATTTGGAGAATGCCGGACTTACGGATGTGCGGCTTACGTTGAATAACGGTACGCTCACGTGCCGGGGTGGCGTGCCGGAGGACCGAGTCGGGGAGTGGAAGAATATCGTTTCCGCGTGGGTCAGCGAAATTCCAGCCATTGAATCCGTGAAGGATGAGACCGTTCCTATCGTGACGACCGTGACGCCGGAAGAATCCAGTAATCCCGCGGCTGAAGTTGCCAAAATGACGGGTCTCGCGCTGCCGGGTCCGGTAATCTCGGCGACGCTGTACCCCGTTCCCAGCTTTCGAACTGCGGATGGTTCCGTGTTCTTCATCGGCGCGAGGCTTAGTGATGGATTTGTTGTGGAGACCATTACGAGCACCGAAATTACCTTTGCACGCGGTCAAACCGATATCCGCGAATACTCCCTGGTGGAGTCGAATGCCATAGAGCCCGTGGAATGGGCGCCACCGACCGAGGACGACGAGAGTGCAGGCAACTCCGGAACATAGCGACAATTTGAACCAGGATCCCAAACCGATCGCACTCTTGGACATGGAAGAAAAGCTTTGGGCGGATTCGGATGGCTCGCATCGCGCCTGGCTGGATTCCCTCCTCGCGGCACTCGAGGAGAAGGTGCGAACTGCTCTTCGAGAACTTCGGCCGCCGACGGAGCACCAACAGTGTCTCTTGCTCGCGGATGGTGTCGCATCGGCGCGGCGGGTCCTCGCGGACTGCTGCAAAAAGCCTAAATAGCTATAGTTGAGTGAGATGCGCGGTCAAGTCCTGTAGGCTCGAGAAATGGCGACTACCGTGCGCATGCTTCATATGCGGATTGACGTGTTCCTCGAATTAGGCTATCCTAACCGCGCTTCAAAACTTAGCTGCGACAAAGTGAGGGCAATCCAATGGGTATGGGGATCGAAATCGATAGCGTCCGGGATTCCATGATCAGCGTCATGGACACGCTCAACACGGATTTGGCTTCGGCACTGGATAAGGTCAACCAGGACCCCAGCAGCACTTCCGCCATGTTTGAACTCCAGTTTGAGATTCAGCGCTGGTCCACGGGCCTTCAGACTCAATCCAATACGATCAAGGCGCTCGGAGACTCGCTCAAGGCGGTCGTTCAGAATCTGAGCTGAAGTAAATCGTGGAACTTGCTTCCGATGAGGCCCGTCTGCTGATTGAATTGGCGTTGATCGCGATTGGCGAAGGAAGATTGGCAGAAGCAAAAGTGATTACGGACGCGGTTGACGCGTTTCGCCCCGGTGACGTTTCAGTGTTCGTTGCGCGGGCGCTAAGTGAACTGCGGGGAAACAACCCGCACGAAGCCGTGCGGGTTCTCAGAGAGGAAGGCCTCCAGCGGCATCCTGAGTCCCACATGTTGCGGGCATTTCTTGGCATGTCGCTTCAGGCGACAGGCTACCAGTCACAAGCCGAAGAGATTCTTGTACAAACTTCCGAACAGCGGGAAGATGAAAAGGCAGCGGCGCTGGCTCGCGCACTCCTCTCACCGGGAGATCGTGGCGGCGGCACTGCGGAGGAATCGTCATGATCGAGTCCGTGAACCCGATAGCTCTGCAGGGAGCGGTGCCTATTGAGGCGCCGCAGCCGGCGCCACGGGAAGTGAGCCTTGAAGATATTGACCGTTTCGAAGCAGCGATGACAGGAGACGGCGTCAGAATGGATCCCGTCGAAATCGCGGTGCAAGAACCGGTGTTGCCCGCCCATGACTTTGGTCAAGTCTTGATGGATACCGTCGGACAATTGCGCGAGGACCAGATGTCGAATGCCGGGAGAATCGAAGAGATGACGACGCTGTCTCCCGATGGTAAACCCATGGAAATCCGCGACCTCTTCAATCTTCAATTCGAATTGATGCAATTTACGTTTCAGCAAGACCTCACCGCGAAGGTCGCAGATAAACTGAGCGTGGGTGTCCAAACACTCTTCCAGAACCAATAATGATCGGTAGCAGTCCGAACAAGCATCGGATCGGGTTTATCCTCCCAGCGTTGCTCCTTACCGCTGTGGGAATGATGTCCGGTTGCACGAGCGAATCCCCCCTTTACGGAAGTCTTGACGAGCAACGGGCGAATCAAGTGGTTGCGGTTCTGTTGGACAACGGAATTCCGTGCACGAAAGCGTCCGGAGACGACGGTGCATGGAGCGTCGCCGTATCGAGCAGCCGGTTTTCCGAGGCCGTGGACATTCTCGAACAAGCCGGTCTTCCCGGTCAGACTTTCGTGGGTGTCGGGGATATGTTTTCGAGTACCGGGATGGTGTCGTCGCCGACTGAAGAGCGCATTCGTTTCATGTATGCGCTCGCTCAGGACCTATCAGCGACTTTGACGGAAATCGACGGTGTGCAATCCGCCCGCGTTCACGTAGTTCTGCCGGAGAACGATCCATTTCGGAATGAAGTGAAACCGTCCTCCGCAAGCGTATTTATCAAGCATCGATACGACGCGGACATGGAAAGTCAGGTGCCGTTCATCAAGAACCTCGTGAAGGACGGGATCGAAGGGCTGCAGTATGACAACATTTCCGTCGCGCTGTTTCGAGGCGAGCCCCCGCGTTTCCAGGAGACTGCGAACGGGATCACCCTGACAACGTTGTTCGGGTATCCTGTGCCGCAGTCCTCCGTGCCCGGACTGACGCGGCTGTTTCTCGGGCTGGGTGTATTTGGTGTCGTCGCTCTCGGGGCCTGCGCGGTGCTCCTCTGGTTGTATTTCGGGAAGCGGCACAATCCGGTAGCAACGGTCAACCCGTCCTAGCGCGCTTTTTCGTGGCCACGCGGTCTCGGCGAATGATACTCCGCCGCACGGCTCACGGAGAAGGGGTGATCGCCATCGCAGGAATTGATTGGAGTGATTGATGTCAGATACAGGAGCAAGATTCTGGCTGCCAAGTTCAGCTCCTGTGCTCCGGCGCGTGGCGCAGTTCAACTACCACCCTTTGGAATATGCCAGAACGGAACGCCTGAAAAAGCTGGTCCCTGCGCCGCTTGAGCTGGAACGCCTGCGGCAATCCCCGAGTGGGGCAAAGCGATTTGTCCGGTGGCTCTTCGCGCAGTGGGGACTGACGGATCCTTACGTCTTTGATTTTGAGGGGGGTGCAAATCGCATCGCGTTGCTGAGTCCTCAAGCTTTGGAGGAACTCGCGGAACGTCTGGGATTGATTGCCTCCGCGAAGATCATCGTTCGCTGCATTCGGAGAGTTGACCGCGAACGTCTGATTGCCGCCCTTGGTGAAGAGAGGCGCCGGTATGCCGTGACCCACGCCGCATTGTACAACCCGCCTTTCGAAGACTCGTCTTCCGATACCCTGACGCTCGACCTCGTTCGCCGGCGGGGATGGTGGTGTATCCTGCGGTCCATTGATTTTCACAACCCGGCTCTGTGGAACCGTTTTTGCCTCAAGTTGCCGCAGGAAATCGACGCCGACGAAATGCTTGGCGAAAGTGCGACGCACTGGAATCCCCAGCCGGAACAAGGGGACGCTGCGGCGTTCGTGGCCCGCGTGCTGAAGTTGGAGTTTCCGGAGGAGTGGGAACAATGTTTCTCTTAAAACGCCCGGGGTTCGAACTAGAAAGCACGTCTGCCGTTATCAAAGGGTCGGACTATGCCCGGGTACTCGAGGCTTCCGAGCTATTGGATGCGGCGCGGGAACAAGGAAAGCGAATCGAGGCCGAAGCCGAACGCGTTTTCGAGCAGCGCAAGGAAGAGGGTTACGAGAAGGGCCTGGACGAAGCCCGGCAGGAAATGGTAGTCCAAATGTTCGAAGTGGCCGAACGAACGGCCGCCTACCTCGAGCACATTGAAGAGCAGGTCACCAAGATCGTGGTCAACAGCCTTCGACATATCGTGGCGTCGTTGCCCCCCGACGAACTCATCATCCAATCAGTCCGCAAAGCGCTGGCGGCGGTTATGGCGAACCAGAAGCAGGTCACTCTTCGCGTCCCTCATGAGCAGGTGGACGCCGTGCAGCAACGAATCAGCGAACTTCTGAGCGCTTTCCCCGCAATTACAACGATCGAAGTTGCCGCTGATTCCCGGCTTGAAGGTACGGACTGTATCCTCGAAACCGAATTGGGCGTGGTTGAAGCAGGAGCGGAAGTGCAGATCAAGGCCATCGAAAAGGCGCTGCAGAAGAGCCTGAATCGGGAGCAGACCTGATGGGATCTCCAATGGACTTCGGCTATATCACGGAGATGCTGAATCGGAGCGTCCTCGATGCACGCACCATCGAAGTGCGCGGCAAGGTCACGCAGGTCGTAGGCACAATTATCAAAGCCAACGTGCCGGGCGTAAAAGTCGGCGAGATCTGTACGCTTCGCAATCCTTGGGAATCCTTCGAGCTGGATGCGGAAGTCGTTGGGTTCGCCCGAGACGCGGCACTGCTCACGCCGTTGGGCGGGCTGATGGGAATCTCGGCGGCGACCGAGGTGAGTCCCTCCGGACGGGTGCATATGGTTCCGGTCGGTACAAGCCTCCTGGGTAGAGTGCTGAACGGATTGGGGCGTCCGTTGGACGTGGACAAGAACGGCCCGCTCAAGCCGGAAACATACTATCCGGTATATGCCGACCCGCCAGGACCCCTCCAACGCCGCATGATTACCGACCCACTGTCCCTCGGGGTGCGCGCCTTGGACGGGTTGCTGACCTGCGGCGAAGGACAACGCATGGGTATCTTCGCTGCCGCCGGAGGCGGCAAGAGTACTTTGCTTGCGCAGATCATTCGCAATACGGAGGCCGAGGTTAGCGTCCTGGCGCTTATTGGGGAACGTGGCCGTGAAGTACGCGAGTTTATTGAGAAGGATCTGGGACCCGAGGGACTGAAGCGATCGGTCATTGTCGTGTCAACTTCCGATCGATCCTCCATGGAGCGTCTGAAGGCGGCTTATGTTGCGACGGCCGTCGCCGAGTACTTCCGCGACCAGGGCAAGCGAGTCTTGCTGATGATGGATTCCGTCACTCGTTTCGCGCGCGCACAGCGAGAGATCGGCCTCGCCGCGGGGGAACCGCCAACTCGCCGCGGGTTCCCGCCTTCCGTGTTTGCCGCCCTGCCGCTCATGATGGAACGCGCAGGGAACTCCGACAAGGGATCCATTACAGCGCTTTATACCGTTCTCGTCGAAGGTGACGATATGACCGAGCCAGTGGCAGACGAAACGCGATCTATCCTCGACGGACATATCATCCTGTCGCGGAAATTGGCCGAAGCCAGTCACTACCCGGCTATCGATATTCTGGCCAGCGTAAGCCGGGTGCAGGATGCGATTGTCGCCGACGATCACACCACGGCGGCCAAACGATTGCGCGAGTTGATGGCAAAATATCAGGATGTGGAGCTGCTTCTGAAAATCGGTGAATACCAGAAGGGCGCCGACCCCGTGACCGACGAGGCGATTTCAAAGATCGATCGAATCAACGGATTCTTGCGGCAGGGCCTTCACGAAGTCGATACATTCGACGAAACCGTCCAAAAGTTGGAAGCATTGACCAGATAGCAGACGACCATCCCGCGGAGCGGGATGTGTTAATACGTTCAGCGCTGGGGTAGCGGGCCGTGCGATACATCTTCGAAGACTTGATTGATATTCGGGCGGTCCGCGAAGATCGCGCCGCGAAGGATGCGTCCGCAAAGCGCGCCCGCCTTGAAGCGGCGCAGGCGCTGGTCGAAAGAGCTAAGAAGGAATTGGACGACTTCAGAGTCTGGCGCGTGACCGAAAAAGACCGTCTATACGATCAGGTGCTGCGGAAAGTAATTCGCAGGAGTGGCCTTGACCAATTGAAGGAAATGCTCGCGGCTCTCGACGAGAAGGAAGCGCTGTATATGCAGCGAATTCAATCGGCCGGGCGCGCTGTCGATGATGCGAAAGTCGCTTACGACGAATCCCGCGCCGCCTGGCGAGACGCCCGGGCGAATCTCGAGAAATTGGAGGAGCACAAGAGTAGTTGGCTCAAAGAAGAGGCCATTGAAGCGGAACGGCACGAAGATCTCGAGATGGAGGAGTTCGGGACCAAGCGACTGGGAGGTATCGGTGACGAACTGGAATATTGACCGATTCGATATCCTCTCCAAACCCTTGGATGGGGTATCGGGCGACCAGGACCTTTCCGTGCGCAAACGACACGAAGTCGATTCGCAAGAAGTGGACCGGTTGTCCGAGCGTTTCGAAGCGCTGATGGATAATCGGCGGGATGGCGCCAAGGGCGAAGGTGGATCGAGTGAATTGTCTGAAAGCGGCTCCGACGAGACAAACGCTGCGGACCTGTTCAGAGTGGCGCAGCATACACGAGAGGCAGAAACCCGCGCTGCACAGGTCCCGCCGAGCGAACTGCTTGAAACACAGGCCGGCGTTCTGAACTCAACGAGCGGACCGGTGACAGAGAGCGCTGGTGCGGAACTCAGTCGAACGGAACTGGCAACGCTGTTGGATAAGGTCGCCAACCAGATCTATATTCGAGTTCCCGACGCGAACGAGCAGGAGGTTGTTATTCGATTTGCCGATAGCGTGCTTCCCGACACCGAAGTCAGTATCAAGCTAGCAGATGGACAGCTTACCGTAGACTTCACGACGGGCGCTCTTGCGGTGCATGAATTGTTGAATGCGGAGGTTGATGATCTTCAGTCGCGATTGCTGTCGTTAATTGCCAATCCGGAATACGCCGTGAAGATTTCTGTTCGTACGCCGGACCTGTCCGAGTTACAACCGGATGCGGAGGGCGATTCCCCGACGCACCGCCGTGAACAAGACTCAAGAGAGCCCGATCGTGACCAACGTTAAACCGGTAGATTTCTTTCAGGATCCGTCCCTGACGGTTTCCCAGGATCGGGTTGCATTGCTCAACACGATCGCGGGATCGGGTCGCGTACTTGCGTTTACCATGGATGGCGTCGACGTACAGGTGCGTTTCGGCAACGATACGATGGTGCCCAACGGACAGTCCTGCTGGTGCGACCTTGAGTTTGGCGACGGACACGCGCGGGTGATCGTTGAGAATCCGTCATTCGTGCCGGTATTCAAAGAATCGATTGCAGATGCCCCTGTACCGGAGCGTCTTCCCTCCGATCTTATCGCGGCCGTGATCGAGGTCGCAATTGACCCATTGCGTCAGACCTACGGGTTTTCAGTGACCGTTGGTAATGCGGGTATGGGCGAGCCAGTCGCGCCGTCGTCGACACTGGATTGGCAGTTCGGATTCGTGGTTTTGTCGCGGGATAGCGCGGCGCTCACTGCGGGTACGCTTCATTGCGACGAATCCACTGCGAGAATGCTGGCCGGCGCCTTGGCGGAGAGTGAGTCGCATGGGGAACACCCCGAAATCGATGTGGGTGCGTCGGGACGGGTGCAACTACGCAGCCTGATGGTACCGTTGGACGATTTTGAAGCGCTTGAGGCGCTGGATATCCTCGTCCTGAGCCCCTACGGCACGGGGGGGGGCGTTTCTGCCCGGATCTTCTTCGCTCCGGGCCTCTATTTTGTCGGTAAACTGGAAGGGGAAGTGTTGAAAATGGAACCAGAAGAGACGCAGGAAGCGCCGGAAGAGAATCCCCCGGCCGGGGAATCCGCGCCGGTGGACCTGAACAAACTCCCCGTTAGGGTGAACTTCGAACTGGGAAGCGTCACCGTTACCCTCGGCGAACTGCGCAAGATGTCGGAGGGCAGCGTTTTCGAGGTACCCGTCCCATTGGACTCACCGGTAACCCTCCGCGCTAATGGACGCGAAATCGGAAAGGGCGCACTGCTGCGCATCGAAGATCACTTGGGCGTGCGAATCCTCGAATTGTACAAGGACTAAATCGATGGTCTTCGGCTACGATCCCATGTCCCTCATCTTCATTCTCGTGGGACTCGCTATGCTTCCGTTCCTGGCGGCAATCGTTACGTCCTACCTGAAGATCGTCGTCGTGTTGTCGCTCGTGCGGAACGCGCTTGGCATTCAGTCGATCCCTCCCAATACCGTCATCAATGGTTTGGCAATCATTCTCAGTGTATACGTCATGGCGCCCGTATTTCAGGATTCCTGGGCCAACGGCTACGCGGCATACGACGCTGAAAAGCCTCCACAAGAGCAAATGGAGGTCTTCGAGGCTGCGTCAGCTCCATTCAAAGAATTCTTCATGAAACACAGCCGCAGCCATGAACGCGGATTCTTTCAGCATACCGCAGAGACCATCTGGCCGTCCGAAAAGGCAATGGAGTTGGAGGAGGACAATCTGCTGGTTCTTGTGCCCGCGTTCGTAGTCAGCGAACTTACATCGGCGTTCCAGATTGGGTTCCTCATCTACTTGCCGTTTATCGCGATCGACATTATCGTTTCAAACATTCTGCTGGCGATGGGAATGATGATGGTTTCCCCCATGACCATCTCTCTTCCGTTCAAATTGCTGTTGTTTGTGCTTGTGGACGGGTGGACGCGCCTCATACAAGGGCTGGTGCTGACCTACAGTTAATCGCGCCGGGGCAGGCACGGCGGGGAGATGGCATACGATGGATTCATCGATGATTCTGGAATACACGGCGCAGGCCATGTTGCTTGTGCTGATTATCAGTATGCCTCCGATTATCGTGGCCACCGTCGTCGGAATCCTCATCAGTCTGTTGCAGGCCCTGACGCAAATCCAGGAGCAGACGCTTTCTTTCGCGGTCAAGCTCATCACCATCTCGCTTACACTTCTCGCCACCGCCACGTGGCTTGGAGGCCAGATCTACGAGTTTACCGAAGGCATATTTACGTCCTTTCCGACCTTCGCGATGTAAGGGAACTGAAATCGAATGGATGTCGCGGCGGAGACCTTGCCGAAAGCGTATTACTGGATCGTCGTCCTTGTCCTGTCTTCTGCCCGGTTTCTGGCGATATTTGCAGTCATGCCGGTCCTGTCCAGTCAATTCGTCACCGGCATGGCCCGAAACGCGGTGATTCTGGCGCTCGCGCTCATCGTGGTTCCGACAGTCGCCGCAGGTCTCCCGCAGAACGAAAACATTGAGATGGGTCCGCTCGTACTGATCCTCGTCAAGGAAGGCGTTCTCGGTATGCTCCTGGGCTTTTTGGGCGCCATCCCCTTTTGGATTGCCGAGAACGTCGGGAACTTCGTGGACAATCAGCGGGGCGCGACCATGGGAGCCGTATTCGCTCCTCTGACGGGTTCGCAGGACTCCCCTATCGGCGTATTGCTGCTTCAGACGGCGGTTGTGCTGTTCTTCGTGAGCGGCGCCATCTTCGTATTTCTGGGAGCAGTCTACGAGAGTTACAGCGTATGGCCGGTGTTTTCCGCCATGCCCCAACTCGACGCTGGCTTTCCCACCGCAATTCTCATGCGGGCGGATGAGATGCTCCGAACGACGGTGATACTCGCGGCGCCCGCAGTTATCATCATGTTTCTCGCAACCCTCGGGCTTGGGCTCATCAACCGTACTGTCCCCCAATTGAACGTGTTCTTCCTCGCCATGCCGGTGAAGAGCGCGCTGGGTATCTTCTTCCTGATGCTCTACACGAAGTACCTCTACGACGTCTTGGGCAACGAGATGCGCGCGGATATCGTTGGATTTCTGAAAGGAGTCCTTTCGTGAGCGCAACCGGAGAGAAGACCGAACAACCTACTCCAAAACGGTTGCGGGATGCCCGAGAGAAAGGTCAAGTAGCCTACAGCCGAGACGTTTCCAGCGCGGCTGTCATGATTGCCGTTTTTATCTATGTCGGGGCCACGTTCGAGTACAGCATGGATGAGTGGCGCGATTTGGTGACATATATAACGACGCTGGATACGCCGTTCTTCGGTGACGCGGTGAACGCGGCTTTGGTGGCTTGCGCACTCACTATGGCAAAGCTCAGCATCCCGCCTGTGGCAGTCGCCGCCGTCTCGGGATTCGCCGCGGGCTATTTCCAGGTGGGCGCGTTGATGTCATGGGAGGCGGTGAAACCCGATTTGAACAAGCTCAACCCCATTCAGGGGTTGAAAAAGATCTTCTCGAAGAAGAACCTTGTTGAATTCCTAAAGAACGTTATTAAATTGACCTTCATAGGCTACCTGATATACGACGTGATCGTGAATTCGATTCCCGATCTCGTTACATTCAGCTACGGCGAATCAGACCAGATTATCCCCGCTTTGGGTACCTTGGTGAAGCGAATCGCCGTTAACACCGCAATCGCGCTTGTCGTCATCGCGGCCTTCGACGCGTTCTTTCAGCGTCGCAACCATATCAAGCAACTGATGATGACGAAGGACGAGGTGAAGCAGGAATATAAAGAGATGGAGGGCTCGCCAGAAATCAAGAGCCGGCGCCGGGAACTACAGCGCGAGTTGCTCTCTGGAGACGTGCGGGCCGGTACCAAGAAGGCTTCAGCCGTTGTCACCAATCCCATTCATGTCGCGGTAGCCCTTCACTACGAGAAGGGCAAGACAAAGCTACCCGTGATTACGGCCAAGGGGGATGGCGTGATGGCGTCTCTGATGCGCACGATCGCGCTGGAGAACAATATTCCCATCTTTGAGAATATCCCGCTCGCAAGGGCGCTGTATGCGAACACGGAGGTCGACGACTACATCCCCTCGGACCTGATCGAGCCTGTCGCCGAGATCCTGCGCTGGGCTCAAGAGATCCAGGCCCAGAAATGAGCGTATCCGTGGATCAGCATAAGCAGATGTAAATTGGACGTTTACCGTGTATACTGAATACCCCCTGCGCGCTGGACGGGAGAGGGGTTCGAGGTTCGCTGGGCGGTGGTCCGTGCGACACCGGCAGGTGACAAGACGTACTTCTCCGTAGGAAAGGGAATCGAAGATTGTCCGTTTTGGAGTGCCTACTTGATGAATTCCTGATGCACGTCGGATATCCCGATACGCCTGCCGTCATTGCTGACGGGGGTCGCACGCTGGTCTTCGACGACTGGGATGTCGTCTGCCGGGACGAGGGAGATCGCGCCCTGCTGATGGCAACCATCAAATCGATTCCCGATGATGGCCAGAAGCATCACGACGCTCTGCTGAAACTACTGCAACGTAGCCTTGCGTGTGCAGGTTCCGAGCGATCCAACCTCGCCCTCGACAAAACGTCCCGTGAACTTGTTCTCTACTACCGCTTCCCTATTGCGAATCTCTCCGTGAGTGCGTTTAAGGCCGAGTTTGAGTATTTCTTGAATCAACTGCGTTTTTGGGTGGTTCAGACGCGCGTGGCATTTGGGGAAAACGATAGTCGTCCCGCCCCTTCGGTGATTTCACGATGAGAACCGCGGTCTCGAAGAACTGCAGCAGCGGCAGCGCTATCGCTCGTGATTTGATGCCTCCCATGGCGACGCGAAAATTTTTCGCCATTGCGCTTATCTTGCTAGGCGGCATCATCGCCGGTTCGGCGCAAGAGGTGATGGAACCCATCGTGGCCGAGGGCGACTTCACCTATATTGCGGAAGGCGCCGACTTGGCAGATGTATTGAACGCTATTGGTGCGGCGACGGGTCAGAATATTATCGTCAGCCCCTCGGTCCAAGGAAAAGTCAACGGACGGTTTGTGAATCGCGATCCGGAAGTCCTCCTGCGGGAGCTTGAATCCGTCTATCGTCTGACCACGTTTCGCGACGGATCCTTGCTTTACGTGTACACCGCAAATGAAATGGAAACGGCCTTTATCCAATTGGAGTTTCTTTCGCCGGAGAGGGCCATTGAATTGTTGCGGGAACTGGCGCTGTACGATGCCCAGTATCCTGTTCGGACCGTTGAGACCCCCCCCATGGTCTATGTCGCAGGTCCTCCGCGGTATATCGAGAATCTGAGGCAAGTCCTAACAAGCGCGGAGGAGCGGCTGCGTTCGCAAGAAGTCCGCCGTGAGGAAGTCCGGTATTTCCCGCTGAAGCATGCTTGGGCAGCGGATGTTACCCTCCCGTTGCGTGACCAGGATGTGGAGGTGCCCGGGGTAGCGACGCTGCTCCAACGCCTGATGTCGCAGCAGCAGGATGTCGGTGACAATGTACCGCGGGATGTGTTTGCGGGAGACGGAGGCCGTGGCGCGTCCGTATCGCGGGTTAGCCCGAATGCTGGGGGCTCCTCTGAACTTGCCGGTGCGACGCCAACCGGATTGGGGGGCTTCGGTTCCATTTCCGGAGCGGCTGATCTCTCTGCGGCGTCGCCCACTCAAATTCGGATGCAACTGGATCCCGATATTCGCCCAGCCATCACGGCGGACATGAGGCGGAACGCGGTAATCGTGCGCGACTCCGCTTTGCGCATGGAGTTGTACGAGGACTTGATTGCCGATTTGGATATTCCCGTTCGGCTCGTTGAAATCCAGGCGTCGATTATTGATGTCAACGCAGATTTGGCCATGGAATGGGGCCTGGAGGCAGAGATTTCGTTCGAGGATCAGCATAACTCGGGATTCGGGAGCATCGACACCGATCCGGGGACTCCAGGTTCGGGGATCAATGTTCAGGCCGGCGAGTTGGCCGCGTCCTGGCTTGTGCTTAACGACCATGTTCGTTTTCTGGCCGCGATTCGAGCGCTCGAAGGTCGGGGCGAGGCACGGATTTTGTCCAGGCCGTCGCTCATCAGCTACGCCAATCTGGAAGCGGAGTTACGAGACGATCAGACATTTAGTGTCCGCGTTGCAGGGCAGGAGGATGTGGAACTGTTCACGGTCACCGCCGGCGTCCAGTTACGTGTGACCTCGTCGATTATCGAACCCGAATATGACGATCGTGAGCGTAGCATCCGCCTGATAGTCCGAATCGAAGATGGTGACTTTGAAGAAGCAACAGTCGATGACCTTCCCATCGTGCGAACCAGCGCCATCAACACACAGGCCGTGGTGCACGATGATCAGAGTCTTCTGATCGGCGGGTACTTGCGCGAAGTGCAGCTGAATCAACGCCGGGATGTTCCAGGCCTGTCTAAGGTTCCAGTGCTGGGCGGCCTGTTCCGGAGCCATGAAAAAGGCCGCCAAGTAATGCAGCGAATGTTCTTATTGACGCCTCGAGTAATCGAATTGGACGCGTCTTCGACAGAACCGCTGGTGGGCCGCGTGGCATCTCCGGATACGGAGCGCCAGCTTTTCGATACACTGGATCAGCAACTCCCGGAAGATCGGCAATATCGCGCAACGCCCGGCTGGACTGAGGATGCGGGCGCGGGTGAGGGCGAGGAATATTCCCGCCGAAACGTTGGGCGACCGTCCGAGATTCCGGCCGTGGGTTTGACGCCGTCAACCAGCGAGGCCGCCGATGGAACAGCGCCGGTTCAAAGCACGCCGAAACCGGTGATGGCCGACGGCGAGGAAGGTGAGCCAACGACCGTAGCGAAAACGACTTACCCGAAGGCTGTACCTCCCCTGGTAGCATCATCGACGAATCCCACCTCCCCAACCAACGATGCTGCGCAAAGTGCGGTCACGGCAGATGGGGCAGGGTCCATTGCGAAGCGCGCGGAGTCTCAGTTGTCGGTCCAAGAGCAAGAACCGCAACCGTCTCGCAACGCGCAAACACGCTACACGATTCAGATTGGATCTTTTGCAAACCGTGTTGTCGCAGAAGAGTACCGGAAGCAGGTGGAAGCGCAGACGGGAAAAACAGTGATCCTATTTTCCGCAGATCATGGTACTATACTCAAGGCTTGTCTGGGCGAGTATGAGGACAAGTATTCCGCCCTCGAGGCGTGTCGGGAACTGAGAGCAATCGATGGATTTGGTGATTGCTTTGTACGTCCCCTAAGCGATTTCTAAGCTGCAAGGCTATCAGACGCCTTAATCTATAACGAAACAGCGGGAGTTAGTCCCAGTCGAGCTATCGACTGACGGTGTGATACCACGCCGTCAGACACATCGGTTTTGGTTGAGTCACTTTGTCTTCGGATCGTGGGCGGTGAGCTTTCCGCACATGATACGGCCAACATCGGAGAATGATTATGCCTGTCACTGATGAGGAACTGGCCCGTACCCGGGAAGAGACGGAAGCTACAAACAAGCAGTTCGCGGAGCTAGAACGGCAGGTCGCCGAGATCATGGAACAGAGAGAAGCTCTGGCCCGGCAGTACGGGGCCTCCAGCTTCAGCCATCTGGTGGAAGCCGCCAAGCGGTCCGTTCCCGACGACGCCAAGGATCAGTATGAAAAAGAAAAGGCGACGTTTCTCGAGAAAATCGAACGCGACTTGCGGGATGTAGCGGAGCGGTTCCACCTGGAGCGGAGTAAGGGAACGAAGGGTGGATCTAGACCCCCTCGGTCTATCGGAAGAATGGTGTGAGCGCCTACCAGTCCGAGGACATGCCAAGTTTGAAACATCGCGGTCATCGAAGCTGTCGCCCTGGGAATTGTAACGAACCAAGGCAACGCAGCGGAAATATGTTCCGCGAGGGACGAAATCGCGAAAGGAGTTGAAATGGCTGGTGCAGTTGATAATTCCGGAGCGGCCCAGTCGGTGACGGCCAAAGATGGGATGTTCATCGTAGATGGCAAGGCGATGGATCTGGGTACGTTGATGCTTTCCTTGAGCATGGAACAAACCTCCCTCATAGACGACCAGATTAGCGCGCAGATGTCGCAGATTCAGGATCAGAATGACAAGCTCAAGGAACTCAACGACCTCTTGACCGCGCTCAATAAAGCGAAGGCCAGTGGGGACAAAAGCATGAGCAGTTCCCTTGAATCGCAGATGAAGGAATTCGGCCTGACCGTAACGACAGTCAAATCGGGCGACGATAAGTCGACACGCGATTCTCAATGGGATGCGAACATTCAAGCGGTGCAAGGGGCCCAGTCCGGTCTCAATAGCGATTCCCAGCTTTCAATGACGCAACTTCAGCAGCTAATAAACGCCCGAAATACTTCATACGATATGGCGTCAAACTTCTTGTCAACCGACCAAAAGTCAAAAGA
The DNA here is from genome assembly GCA_964632865.1 of uncultured Nitrospiraceae bacterium. Taxonomy (GTDB): domain Bacteria; phylum Hydrogenedentota; class Hydrogenedentia; order Hydrogenedentales; family SLHB01; genus JAHDWY01. The sequence goes on along the minus strand of CAZWDH010000089.1, from coordinate 6,396 downwards.
CACGATCACCAATAATTTATAACCGAAACATGTGGTGTAATTCTTTAACGGTAAGTCCCGGATAGGGAGTAGATCGCGAAAGGACTTGATATGGCCGGCGCAATTGACAATTCCGGTGCGGCACAGTCGGTAACGGCAAAGGATGGAATGTTTGTCGTAAACGGTCAGGCGATGGATTTGGGTACGTTGATGCTCAGTTTGAGCATGGAGCAAACCTCGCTCATCGACGATCAAATCAGCGTCATGATGTCACAGATCCAGGATCAGAACGACAAACTCAAGGCATTAAACGAATTGCTGACTCAGATGCAGAGCGCGAAGGCCCAAGGGCTCGATGACGACGCCACTTGGAGCGGCCAAGACAGCAAAGGCAAAGCGAATGCGAGCCCCACATTCACCATCTCGACGGGTACCGACGGTCAGTCAAGGGACATCGATGGCTGGATGGATTATTTCGGGCTGACGTCGACCGACGTTCAGTACGATGCCAAGTCTGACACGCGCGACTCGGAGTGGGACGCGAATATTCAAGCGGTTCAGGGCGCCCAGTCCGGACTCAACAGTGATTCCCAACTTTCGATGACGCAGCTTCAGCAACTTATCAACGCCCGAAACACGTCGTATGATATGGCCTCCAATTTCCTGTCGACCGACCAGAAGTCGAAAGACACGATTACCAATAACTTGTAGTTGGTGCTTCGTTTGATTCCGCAGAAGACGCTTGGCACGCGGAATCGACGCTGGGCGACTGCGCCCTTGAGCAAACCATGAGGACGTGAATTCATGAGCGAAAAAGAGTTGATGGAGCAAATGCGGGGCGTGGCCGGTGAAGATCTGCCCAAGATCACCAAGACTGCCCTCGACGCCATGGAGCTGGAAGGGGAGCACAAGGCGCTCGCCGAGAAGCTGGTCGAGAACCTGACGAGCGGCGGCACTATCGGGGATGCCTACAACCTGACTTCCAACGAACTGGAATTAATCTATGCCGTAGCGCACAGCTATTACGCCAACAAAAAGTATGACAAGGCGCTGCCCATCTTCAAATTCCTGACCATGTTCGACCACATAACGGCCAAATGGTGGACGGGGCTCGGCGCGACCTGGCAAATGACGAAAGATTATGAAAACGCGGTGAATGCCTATGCCATGGCGACTGTGCTTGACGTCGAAGATCCAAAGCCACAACTTCAGGCGGGATACTGCCTGGTCATGTTGGGCAGAAAAACGGAAGCTCGTGAGGCACTGGAAGGTTGTGTCATCGCGTGTGGCTCCAATCCTGCACACGCCCTACTAAAATCTCAGGCGGAAGCGCTCATTAACGCGCTCTAGGCGGCGGCCCAAAGACAAGGAGAAAAAGCGATGGGAGCAGGATGGAACGATATACCCTCCGCGAATCTGGATCAGATTATCAAGGCGCTGGGCTACAGCTCGCCCGATCAACTGCCGACAATCAATACCATCACCGACGCGCAGATTGAGACGGTTAGCCAGAAAGCCGGTCCCGACGCTGCGACCCAACTTCAGTCGGCGCGATCTCAACAGGGGACTCCGGACAGCCCAACACTTACGGCTCCGAGCACGAACTTCGGCGACGGGAGTTCATTGGCACTTCTGGTCATGTCCCTGCAAAGCAAGATTTCCGGTCTGCAGACCACTACGGCGACCGAAGCAATCAAGGCCGATAAGGCGGACCAGCAAGACAAGGTTCAAGAAAATATCAAGAAGATCCAGGACTCCATCGAAAAGATGGAGAAAGCCTCCAGCTCTGGCCTGCTTGGCAAGATCTTTGGCTGGATCGGCGCGGGATTGGCCTTGATCGCAGCAGCAGCAGCCACCGTCGTTACGGGAGGCGCTGCGGGGCCGATTGCCGGTCTCGTCATCGCCGGCATCGCCGTCGCCCTGATGACCGCGCAACAGACGGGCGCGATGGACAAGCTGATGACCGCCATGTTCGGAGACGACAGCAAGGCAAAAATGATTTTCAGCATTGTGCTCCAGGTGGCGATGGTTGCGGCCAGTATCGCGTCCATCGCGTTGAGCGGGGGCGCGAGCGCGGCTTCGACCGTGAGCAGCATTGCCAAGACCGCCGAACTCATCCAGTCCGTGAGCGCAGCGGGCGCTGGTGTGTCTTCGGTTGCTTCTGGAGGCGCGACTATCGCCTCCGGCGTTTATACGTATCAAGCTACGAATGCGCAGGCGGACAGCAAGGATCTGGAAGCCTGGCTCGCGCAGTTGCAGGCGCAGATGGACAACGATCAATCGGTCCTTCAGAAGATTCTCCAGGATTTGCAGACGGGAACCAATACGAGTATGGACATGCTGAACTCTATCGTGGATTCCAAGTCCACCATCTTGCAGTTCTCCAGCGCGTGAGCGATTTCCTGTTCGTTTGCGTGAGATTCCAGAGTGAACCAGTGAGTGGAGATCTAGCATGGGTATGAATATCCAAAACAATAATCAAGTCTACGGGACCGGATCTGCCTTTCAATGGCAAGAGCTGGACGGACTGAGTGACGCACAGCAAGCCCAAATTCAAGCCGGAAACTACGGTACCGTGCAGGATGCGGTAGTTGAGGGCGATAAAGTTCTTGTCAAGACCGATTTGGGGACCATGACCTTTTCCGGGCCCCAACTCGACACTCCCCAGCAGGAGCCATCGCAGACCGGGTTGCAGGGCGTGACTTCAAAGCTTCCCTCTGAATCCAATGCGGTCAATATGTACGCGGTCCTTAGCCTGCTCTTTGAAGCGGCTCAGCAACAAACGGACACGGCGCGCAACATACGCGAAACCCAACTCGAGGACCAGGCGGCGCAAAGTAAGGCCGCTGCGGATGACCTTCGGTCAGGGGCTGGATGGGCGCTTGCAGGCTCGATTGTCAGTGGCGTCATCAGCATCGGGAGCGGTGCCCTTGGCGCTTACCAGGGTGCGAAGATGACCGGAATGGCCTCCGAGATGGGGACACCGGGCTCGACCGCTACTGAAGAAGAAGGCATCGAGATGCAGAACCTGGGCAAGAGCAGCGAGGTTTCGGAAGCGGAGGCGACGAGTTCGACCTCAGTCGAGGCCCAGAATATGAAGATCCAGGCGCAAATCCAGGCCCAATATACGAAGATGCAGGGATGGCAAGGCATATTGAATGGCGTGGCCGGTATGGCCAAGGGCGGGGGCGACTTCGCGAACCAAGAGTATCAAGCCGATTCGAAGGACAAGGATGCCTTGGCTTCAGAGGCGCAAGCGCGGTACTCCCAGACGAACGACCTGGTGTCAACATCCCAAAAGACCGTCGATACCGTACAACAATCGTTGCAGGCCATTATCGAGTCCGATGATCAGACGAGACGGAGTATCCTCAGCAGAGCGTAAAGCTGTCTCGGCGAATCGATAGCCACGCACCGATCGCAGTAAGGGAGAGAGAATGAGCGGGGAGTTCGACCTACCCAACAACATTCCGCCTCCACCGGACTACCCGGCACCGTACCCACCGGGATCGATTGAATCGCAAAATGCGATTGCTCGATTGGACGATGAGCCGCTGCACCAGATGCCACAGGAGGAGCGGTTGGACGGGCATGCCGTCGAGGTCGTCAATCCTGGGCCGCCACCCGTCTTGGCAGATAATTTGGAACAGCTAAACCCCGCGCCCCCTATCGCGCAAATGCAGGTTGCGGTAGGAGGGCCGGAGATCCCGAACAAGGCTCAGTACGAAGAGTTGATTACGAAGTCGCGCGGTTCGCGCATGTTGGCTACGGCCGGTGGAGGCAGTCCAGACGGCCAGGCTGCCGGCGTGCTGTCACAACAAGTTTCCGACGCGCGCCGGGCAATTGTTGGGATTCTGGAAGCAACGGGACAGCTCGGCGGACAGCCGGGGATCAACCGGGGCGCGCTCGAGCGAAATGCCCTGGACCTTCCGATCGATGGCCTGAGCCAGCAATCCCAGAACATGGTGTCGCAGCTCCGCGATCTCATTGTCCAAAATCAAAAAGTTCTACATGGACCTTCTCCAGACCGTGGCGCGATGCGCGCGCTCGTCGATGGCGCGGCCCAACCACGGGAGCGCGCACGGACAGCCGAGAAACTCGATCCCGAACTCGCACAAGTTCTAACGAGTCAGATCGCTAACGGCCGTCGTGCTATCGCGCAACTGTTCAAGAGCCAGGGCCTGCTTCCTGACGAATTGCAGAATGCCGATCTGGCGGAATTGGAGTCCCACATCGACCGGTTACCCGTGATGGACCTATCCTTTGGAGATCGGGAACTCGCTGGTCAAGTGCGGGACATGATCGCCGAGAATCTGCACGTTTTGAACAACCGGTTGGGCGAAGCTCCCGGAGGAGTCGACTTCTCACGCCCGCTACTCGATTCCGGCAAGGGCCTGCGCATCCAAATGGATGCGAATCTTCAAATCAACAATGCGCAGCAGCGGCTGTTTCAATCGTTACTGGAGAAACTCGTGCCGGCTGAGGTCACGAAGGGACGTGGACCCTTCGGTCGCACGCTGAAAGCGGCCGACGGAGAGCGCGCCCAGAGTCAGATTGCCTGGGGCTATGAACAGGTTCTGAAGTCCAACGCGGACGCGCGCGCAGTGCTTGGCACCTTCACATCCGAAGAAAAGGAACAGTTTCTCACCTCGTGGACTTCGGATTTCAAGTTGAATCCCGGTCAGAAGGAACAATTGGCCCGTTCTCTGGGCCGCTTAAACGACAAGTACCTGCCCATGCCACCGACGGCTCCCGGATCCAGGCTTGCCATCGGCGGTCAATTGGGCGCCGGAGGGGCGGGAGAGGTTTTTTCGGGAACGTTCGATGGACGGCCCGTCATCGTGAAGAAGCTGACTCAGAATATGGATGCGCAGGAGAAGCTCTTCGAAGTATTGCACGAGATTACCATGCAGGGACGTGCCGAGGCGGATCCCCACATCCCCAAGGTTGTCGGGTTGTACGAAGAGAACGGGACTCCGTTCATTGTGATGGAGCGCGTGCAGGGCCCTGACCTTAAAAAGATTAATGAAGAGGTCATCCAGAACCTGCCCCCAATCAACCGGGCCAAGGCGGCCTTGCAAATGCTGGGGGGCGCAATCCGCGGTTTGGCAGCAATGCACGACAAAGGCCTCATTCATCGTGACATTAAGCCCGATAACATCATGTTTGATACGAATACGTTAGAAGCGCGGCTAATCGACTTTGGGATCTCGCTGACCGGAGGAGCACTCGTGCCAAGCGAAGGCTCCGTAGCGTACGCCGCTCCCGAAAACGATCGGTCCGACCAGGCAGCGATAAGCGGTGCGGTAGACGTGTACAGCCTCGGCTCAACGCTCTATACGGCAGTTGGCGGTGAACTGTGGTCTGGATTGGCGACGGGTTTCGCTATCCGCAATGCACAACAAGGGGGCCAAACTCCTGGCGCGTTCAACGAGCCAGGCATATGGAACTCACCGGATATGCGAGCGTTGCAGAACTTTATCAACGCTACCTGGGCGCGGGAACCATCCGACCGTCCAACGATTCACCAAATGCGTCAAGCATTCAATGGTGAAGTCGTGACCGCGGCGATGCCCGGAGAGAATGGCCTCAAGGCCGCCGATCTTAATGTGCTCGACGTCCTTCGTCCGGATCATCCGCTCCGGCAAGGAGGGCGTGAAATACTGGCCCAAGCGCTCGCACCAGGCGGGGATCAACAATAGCGTGAACTATTTCAACGCAGCCCTGTTTTTTGGCCGATCCGGCGATAGCTGGAACGGCGAACAGCTTCCCGATCGGGCTTGGCCCACGGGAAGGCAGGGCAATCAAGGTGAGGGGACATGGACCTAGCATCGTTGCTTGCAAATTTCGGCGCTCAGAATGGGCTCGGTTCGGTCGAGTTGAATGCTCGCGGCTCGTGTCGACTGTCATTCAACAACCGATGGTTCGTCGACGTCCAGTTGCTGGATGATTCGCTTTTGTCCTCTGCGTTTCTGTTGCGGTGCTCCGTAGGATCGAGCCAAGATCTGGAAGAGAAAGCGTTGCGCAGGCTGTTGAGTGCGAATCTTTTTGCATTTGGTCCGTACGATGCGGTCGTTGCGCTGGACTCGCGACACGATGAAGTCGTTCTGATTCGCCGCTACGAGTGCAATCATATGAATCACACCGCATTTCTCAATGCGCTGACCGAGTTTGTGAATCAGGCGTCGTACTGGGGCGAATTGCTTCAATCCGGCGCGGTCGAGAAAGACGACGTGGACTCGGAAAGCTCTCAGGTTCCGAGCGACGCGTTTTCGCAACAGGGCGGTTTATTGCGCGCAGGAACGGATTCCCGAAGTTCCTCTCCCGAAGTCCGGCTGACGGGCTCATTCGTCGGCTCCATCCTCTTGCCGCGGTTTTGGGCGGCATGGTCTAGTGCTGCATCGCCTCAACATAGCC
>CAZWDH010000088.1:0-22807 GCA_964632865.1 uncultured Nitrospiraceae bacterium | reverse complement strand
CCTGGTCTCAAGAATCGCCGCCGCGATGCTGTCCAGATCCCACTGGTTGGTCACCCGGCGGGGACTGAAAAAGTCGGCCTCCGAACGAATGATAATTTGCGCGATTTCACCATCCTTGGACCGTTGGATCGCGATCGTTTTCACGTTCTCCCACGGGATATGTTTGGTAAATAGGGCACCCGCAATAGTAATTCCGTTCGTATCAAACTGGTAGCGTTTTTTGGCCGCACTGACACATCCAGAAACGATCTGCAACACAGCGACCGTGACTGTAAGCGTCATAGACAGTATCAGTTTCCACTTCGATTCCGATGGGTCGAGCCATTTAAGAAACAGGTAGAGTAAGGCGAATCCGACCAAATTGAAGACAACTTGCTTAGGGACGCTTGCGAGTGCGGACCGGACATCGCCTGCAAACCACTCCGAGGTTTCACTTTGGGTCGGAATATCGATCGATGATCCGTTCATACTCCGTCGCGCCTAATCCCGTGACATAAAGAGCCGTAGCACGTACCAGAACAGCAGGGCCACGCTGGCAAACAAGGCAAGCGACGCGGCGACGTGCTGACCGATGTGGTACTCGTGAAGGATATTGGACGTGTTGTAGAGGATGTATGCGCAGGCGAATCCAATCATGAGCACCGTGAACAACACACCCAGATTGAACCCGAACAGAATGCTGCACACGATGACGCCAAGCGCGACAATCCCCGCGACGCCGAGGAAAGGTCCCAGGAAGGAAAAATTCTTCCGCGTGAAGAACACGAATACAGTCAGTGCCGCAAAGATACCAATCGTCGCAATCGCCGCGGACGGGATGACACCCGGCCCACCGAACCGCGTGGCCACGTAGAGCAGGGGAAGAAAGAGGAACGCTTCGGCCACCACGTACAAACCCAGGCCCATGTACTGCGTCGAGAGCGAGGTTGTCGACGTGGCCCAGCGTTCCGCAATATAACTGACGGCCATGAACGCGCCCAGTACCACGAGCCAGGCGTACCCGTTCAGACCCATGATCATCATTCCCGCCATCTGGTCGGCGAACGGCAAACTCAGCAACACCGCTACGATGGCAATGAACGCGACGATCGCTCCAAGCAGATGCACGTACGTCTTGACGATAAAGGACGAGCGTTCGTCTACGGATGCCTGATCGGCCAGGGTGTACTCAGCAGGTCGTAAAGTCTGGGCGTCGTAGCTCATGGGGGAGCGCCTCCTGTTGGTGTGAGTGCCTACTGCACGCCGCTATCGTACTACGCGCCCCCGCAGGATGGCAATGGGGAAGGGATTTGTGAATGATGAATGATGAATTCAAGATAGGCTGAACGGCGGTTACGATCAAAGCTTCAGAATTCGGAATACTTTCTGAGTCTTCCATCCCCGATTCTCACCCCCCTTTCGCGGCTCTAAACTGAAGCACATCACCGGTCTCCGTCTCCAGGGCGGCGCTCCCCTCCGCCGCGTCGACGGGCGTCCACGCGCCGTCGTTGCGTTGCACTTCGGCTTTCTCCCACGGGATAGCAATGCGCAGCGTGCCGCCGACCGTACTGGTAACGCGGAGTTCGATCACGTTTCCTTCCGCAATTGCAGCGGTAACGAGAAAACCGCCCTGGGTGCGCAAGTCTTCGAAAGACGCTGGAATATGCGACGGCCACGCGGGGAACACGCGAACTACGTCGCCGACGCTTTGCAGGAGCAGTTCCATGACAGGCAGGGCCGCGCCGAACATCTCCGTGTAGTGCCCGAAATCATTGAACCGGAAACGCGGATCGAGACGATTAAAACTCAGCGTGCCATTGCGGCGCTCGCGCCACATCAACTCCGTGCGCAGGAAGTCGTGGGCGTCAGCCGTGCTGAGGCGCGCGCGCGTGATGGCCAGCATGACGGGAGCGTTGTTGCCATTGTGCTGTAAATGTTGGAGCGTGTTGGTAAACAACGAGCGCTCGGTCTCCGGCGACGCGAAGGTCACCACATCGCCCGGAAACACTGGCGTGGTCGGCACGGGAATGTTGTATTCGATGGGCGGCGCGTCCTCCACGTCGACAACGACATTCGGATCGTCGCTCCACACGGGATAGTCCGGCAGGAGCGCTTCCGCCGCGCGCCATTCTTCGGCCTTGTCTGCGTCCACACCCAACGTCGTGGCACCTTCGATGGCGGCGTTGAAGATGTAGCGGAACATGCCGATGTCGAAAGTGCAATTCCGGTTCCGCTCGAAGTTCTCTTTCCACCCCCAATGCTCCGGCGATACGCTCGGCGCGAGCACGACATGATCGCCGTCGCGTTCGCATTGAGCGACAAAGTCGGTTTGGAAATCCGCTACGTCGCGCACCGCGGGATAGGCCACGTCGCGCAGCAACGCCGGATCGGGATCGTACTTGTAGTGCCACCACAACGGCTGCACGCTGAACCCGTTTACGCCCTGCGTGAAGCCCCACTCGTGGTGAATGTACTGCCGTCCGCCGGGCGATTTGCAGGCGGCGGGATCGGGCGGCTCGTAGGCGAACAACACGTGGGGGATGTACGCGCCGTCCATGTCGAAGATGGTCCGCGCCATCCAACGCGCGCGGGGCAGGTACTCCGTGATAAGCCGGTCGTAGGGTTCCGTCAGTTCGCACTGGTTCGCCGCGTACGCCGACCAGTAGGTCTGCTGGATGTTGTAATTGGTGTGATAGTCGCCGTGCCAGGCGGGCTTGTCATCGAGTAATCCCGCGAAGAGCCCCGTGCTCACGACGCCGGGTTTCGACACACAGCGCAGGAAGTACAAGTTCCGGTACCACACGCGTTCAAGGACGGGATCATCAATCGAGATCCCGCTTCTACTCCAGAAGTCCGCCCAGATCGATTCATGCGAGCCAGGATTTGTTGCGGGCGACGGCACACCCTCTGGCAGCGCTGCTGAATCCAGCTTGGCTTCCGGCAGCACCGCAGTGTACGCAAGGGCCGTTGCCAAGTTCTTGGGCGTTTCGCTTTCGAGTGAGGTCACCACCGCGGCCGCCGCAGTATCCGCGTGTTGCGCCATCGCAACGGCGAAGGACATTCCGGGCCAATCCAAGTCGCCGGGGATCTCCTGCGTAACCCAGGTAACGCTCTCTTCCTTTCCCGTCTCGGCGGCGGGGATCCCCTCGGACGCTATTGCTTCCAGTGACGCCGCCAATGCTCCCGAAGAACCCTCCACCAAAACGTGATTTGAGTCCGCGGGAATGAGGACCGTGTAATCGCCGCTTGCCGAGTGTATCTCGATGCGCGCGCGCCGCAAATCAAGTTTGGCAGTCAGTGGGGGTTTTGCGGCGTCTTTGACGCGCATGACGCCACAAGCGCGGGGACACGGGTAGGGGTTCGCGTGGTAGGAGTCCGGCTTCTGCCAGGTGCTGCCCTCGGGAAGAATCAACGTGCGATCCTCCCAGGGGCCGACCGTGCCGAGTTCCTTCAACCGTTCGAGCGTGGGGATCGGCGGGTCCAGCGCCGATTCGAGACGCGCGTCCCACACATCATTCTTGGTGATGCGGATGACGAGATCGTCCCCCTCCGCAAACACGAGCGCATTCAGATCGCCATTGCCGATCAGGAGTGCGTCGTTGATGGGATCCTCCAACGTGGCCAACGTGACCGCAGCGCGATCCAGGGCCTCCGGGTACGGAACATCCGAGATGGCAGCTGTACACAGCAGCATAAGCCCGATCGCGAAAAAGCGAAGCATCGAAGCGACCATTTCCTTCCCCCTCTTCTCCTTCCAAACCTGCGCTTGACACGGCTGTCCGACCACCCCCGGTTCGGGCCGGCAGCCTGGGTAACAGCATAAACCGGGGAAATCGGGAACACAATTCGCCAAGGGGATTATCGGCGCCAGGAATGCCTGATGCGCCGGCGACCGGGATTGTTGAGGAGGAACTTTGTCCGCGAGATTACATCGCCCCTGAGGCCAAATTGAATTCTTCCCCGCACAAGGGTAACGCTATGGGCTCGGACACACAGCGGCATTCACGACATTTCGGGAGACACCGATGGGCATGCGCGTTCTTTCTCTTCTTACGACAGGGTTTATGGCACTTGCCTTCGCGCTGCCCTTGGGCGCACAAGAGGTTGCCGAGAGGTATGGGGTGCCCCATCTCAAAGAGATCACGATTGATGGCGAACACGTCGACTGGGGCAACGACGGACTCCACATATCCATCCTGTTGCCCGTCAGCGGCAAACCTTATTCCCTGTCTGATGTCGAAGCGTCGGCGCGGCTCGGGTGGGATGAGCGCGGTCTTCTGGTGCTGGTTCAAGCAAGCGACGACGCGTCTGTGGAAAGCAACGACGCGAATGCGCTTGCGAACGGCGATTCCGTCGAACTCTTCGTCGCGACGGAACGCGGCTCAAGGGATCGGTATCAGGTCGTGATCGCACCGGGTGTCGCGGGCGACCAATCGGCCTCGCGAACGCAACAGATGGACCTGCGGCAGATGGAACCGCGCGGCGACCTGCAAATCGAATCCGCGCACACACAAACCGCAAGTGGCTACATCATCGAGGCGCTGCTGCCTTGGGCCAACCTCAACATCACGCCGGAAATGGACGTCGAGTTTGCCTTCCAACTCTACGTCAACGACGCGGACGGTCCGGACGACCGGCACCAGTTGGTTTGGTATCCGGAGACGAACGCGCAGAACAACACGAACGCCATGTACACCCTTCGCCTCGCGAAGAAGGCGAGTCCACCCGTCGTAGCGCGGGTGACGGGCGATTACGACGAGGGGTTGCGGACACACGTTCACGTCGTTGCGACGGGCGACTACGCCGATGAGACGGTCATCATTCGCGATGGCCGCACGAAGACGGCGAAAGAGATGTTCCGCGCGGAGAATGGGTTTGCGGTTGCGGACCTGCTGTTCGACATGCCCGAACGCGATCTCGGACCACGCACGTTTGAGATCCGGTCGAGCGGCGACGAACTGGGCACGCTGGCCCTGCCCGATGCGGATGTTATCCGCGCGCAACGCCTCATGTTCATGCCCATGGTCCTGACACCGTCCATCATGCATCGGGACACCTTCTCCGAGCCCGCCCTGGTTCAGCCGCTGCTGGCGGAGAAACTGCTGGGCACGGCCACAATTAAGACAACCTACTACGACAAGAATTACAACGTCGTCGATCGCGCTTCGAACCCGGGCCGGTATGGCGCCGTGGTCGAGATCGCGCCGGAGTTCGGCCCGACGGTGACGCGGACGTTTACGCTGTTTCGCGCGCCGGAGGGATACAACCCCACGTTCCAGTGGTGGTTCCAGCGAAAAGGGGCGAGGCTGGACCTGCCGCCGACGCTGCAGATCGATCCGTCGATACAAGACGCCCAGGCCGACGCCATCGGTAAGTTTGTCGGTAATCTGGTCGAAGAAAGCGTCGCCGAAGACTCGAAAAGCGCCGTGCTTCTCGCGGGATTGTATGAATCCGAACCCGGAATGGCGCCGGCGACCGTGGCCAACGACGCGTGGGCCATGGACCGGCAATGGTGGGTCGGCCTCAAGCGAAAACTGACGGGCATGGACCAGTTCTACCCGAACGCCTTCGTGTGCCCGTATCAGAAGGAGGGTGAGCCCGCCCCAACGCTTCGGCCCGGTACGCCGGAGGAAGCCGGTATGAATCCCGAAGTGATCGGTCAACTCGACGCGCTCCTGAACGAGTGGGTCGAAGCCAGCGGCGAACCCTTCGCGGTATGCCTCACACGACATGGCGTCGTCTACTACCACAAGGCCTTCGGCACGCGCGACGGACAGCCCATCACGGTGGACACGAAGAGCTGGATGGCGTCCATCTCCAAGTTCCTGTCCGGCACCTTGATGATGACGCTGGTCGATCAGGGTTTTGTCGATCTCGACGCGCCGGTCGATACGTACCTCCCGCAGTTTCGCGGTATCGAGGTGGAAACGCCGTTGACCATCCGCCATCTCTACAACCACACCAACGGGTTTCAGTTGAACCTGCGTCCGCCGCGCGATTTCGTCGATCACTGGGGCGACGACCACAACGATCTCGAATACGTCCTCGCGGAGTACTATCCCTACCTCGAAGTCGGAACGCGCCACGGCTACAACGGCGTCGGGTTTGCGCTCGGCGGGAAAGTCATGGAGACCATCACGGGAGAAGCCTTGCCCCAGCTGTTCCGCAACCATCTGTGGGGGCCCCTCGGGTGCAACGGCACGGACGCGGTCGACGGCAGCGCGCGGACCTTCAGCACGCCCATGGACATGGCCATCTTCGGCCAGATGATGTTGAACAAAGGCTCGTACGGAAACATGCGCTTCTTCAGCGAAGAAAGCTACGAGAAGCTGCTTCCGGTCAACCTGGCCCCCTACGTGAAGTTTGATACTTCCATCGAATGGGGCGTCGGCGGCGTGTGGATGCGCGGCGGCGGGCTCAGCGACCAGACCTTTGGCCACGGTGCCGCATCGGCGGCGACCCTGCGGATCGATCCGGTGAGCGACCTCGTAGTCGTGATGACCCGCAACTCGGCCGGCTCACAGTTCGGTGAGTATCATGAGCGTTTCCTACAAACCGTCAGTGGCGCCATCGCAAAATAACGAGCGGACGGCGCCGTCGGTTTCTGCTGACATGAAGAGCGGTCAGTGGCGAATGGATCCTGTGAAAGCCCTTCCCGCGTTACGTTGAAGGGGAACACGCGTCATGAGATACGTCTTTTCTGTATTGCTGCTTGCTTTTGTGCTCTGTTGGAGCAGCCCCGTCGCGGCTGCCCCCGTGTCCTACACGGTTGATCCCGCTGAAAGCGTTTTCGCAGTAATCACACACAAGGCCGGCGTGGCCGCGAGGCTTGCACACAACCATCTCATCACCCCCAGAGCCTACTCGTGTGAAATTGGGAACGCTCAGGATTCCATTGAAAGTCTTTCCTTTGCTCTGACTGTTCCGGTCAAAGAACTGGCCGCCGATCGGCCGGAATCGCAGAAGAAGTGGTACCCCGCCATCAAATCGTTGGCTATTCTCGACACACCGTTCAGTGAGATCGACGAGTCCGATCGGGCGACTATCGAGGAACACATGCTCGCAGAAGGCCAACTCAACGCGGAACAGTTCCCCGAAATCAAAGCCGAACTGGTTTCCATTGAGTCTGCCGAATCCACGCACGGCGAGAAGACCTTCAACCACGCAGCCACGATCCGCTTCACCGTTCACGGCAAGACAGTCGAACGGGCTTTTCCCGCGAATATTAAGTTGACCGCGGATACCTTGCAGGTCGAAGCCATCGGACAATTCCGGTTCACCGAATTCGGAATCGAACCCTACTCGGCTTTCCTCGGCGCGGTAAAGAACAAGGACGAATTTGACGTATACGTCCACATTCAGGCAGACGCAGAAGAGGCTTCGGCCGAACCGTGACAATTAATGTTGTGGGCCTTTAGGAAAATTCAACGGCATGCGCCGCCTGCGCCTGTATCATCGTCGCGCGCAAGCGCTACGCCTTATAGGCGATGGCGTCAATGAAACCTTCGATACCCTCACGCCCAAATGCAGATCCTCCGAACGTCCGTCTTGGAGTGGTGTCAAAGTTCCCCGCCCGGAATCTGAACGAAAAGACCACTCTATCCATTCGTTGTTGTAACCCGGACGATTGACGGATTCTCAGAAGAGGACTAAGCTGATGCTATGAGACTTATACGTATATTCCACGTATCTCGGATCGCCTGTGCTTTCGCCGCATCTATCTTGGCCTTCCCAGGATATTCGGCCGAACCAGATCCTGCGCAACTGGAGCGCAACCATGCCGTGACCGACATCATCCCCGAGGGGTACTTCCAGGAATCCTATGTCCACAGCGCGATGGCGACCTATTTCGAGATTGTGGTTTACGGCGATCGCGAAAAGGACTCGCCCGACCAGTTCGCCCGCGCGGCGGAGGAGGCCTTCAAGGCCATCGACAGCCTGGAGGCGCGCATGAGCAGTTGGGTGCGCAGCAGCCAGACGTCCCGGGTAAACCGGGAAGCGGCGGAACGGCCCATCCGCGTTGCACCGGATGTATTCGCCATGTATGAGGCATCCCAGAAGCTCTACCAGGAGACGAACGGGGCCTTCGACGTCACCGTCGGCCCCCTTATCGACCTCTGGCGAACCTGCCGTGAGGAAAAACGATTGCCCACCCAGTCCGAACTTTCGGCCGCCCGCGGTGTCACAGGGTTTGACAAGGTCACCCTCGATGCCGAGGCACGAACGGTGTCCTTTGCTAAGCCCGGGTTGCGCATGAACTTCGGCGGGATCGGCAAGGGCTTCGCCCTGGACCGGGCGGCGGAGGTTTTGCGCGGTTACGGCATCCGGATGGCCATTCTCCATGGCGGTTCGAGCACGATCCTGGCCATGGGCGCGCCGCCGGACAAGCCGGGGTGGACCGTTCGCGTAAGCCACCCGGTGAACGAAGAGGAGGACATCGCGACCTTCACGCTCTGCAACGAGTCCTTGTCCACGTCAGGTCACCTGATCGACGTGGTGGAAATCGACGGCAAAAGGTACGGCCATATCATCGACCCGGCCACGGGGATGCCCGTGCAGGGAATCGCGATGACCATGGCCATCGCCCCGACAGGAACGGAAACGGATGGACTGAGCACGGCCTTCTTCGTGATGGGCTTGGAGGGGACCGAGCGCTATTGCCGGGAACACCCCGGGGTGCGTGCGGTCCTGATTCCCAATTCCGAAAACGGGACCTTTACCCCCATCCGGATTGGCTTCAGCGAATGAGCGCTTGCAAGCACAGTTGAGACCGCGGTTGACTCTGGATCGATCGGACCGATCCGACTGATCGGTCGGATCGGTCCGATCCAACAAAGAGCAACGCTGGCCCGGCTACGTCCTTCGCAAGCTACCTCGAAAGGAGCCGGACATGGGTACGAAACTCTCGCGACGCAATTTCATCAAGGCCACGGGCGCGACGGCGGGAGTGGCAGTCGCCGCAGGCTGGTCTCCCTTCACCTACGCGCAGAACGAAAAAGTGCGCGTGGCCCTCATCGGCACCGGCAGCCAGAACTGCCTCCACATCGAGGACGGCCTCACCGGCGCGCAGAACATCGAGATCGTCGCCCTCGCGGACTGCCTGCTCTACAACCTCGGAAAGGGATGGGTTACCGCCGGAGAAGACCCGGAACTCAAGAAGCACCTCTACATCGACTACCCGGAGATGTTGGAGAAGGAAGCCGGCAACATCGACGCGGTGATTATCGCGACGCCCTTCAAGACGCACTACCAAATCGTGATGGACTGCCTTGACGCGGGCTTACCGGTTTTCTGCGAAAAAACCATGGCGCACACCTACGAATGTTGCCGCAACATCGTGACGAAGTGTCATGAGACCGGGTTGTTCGTACAGGTTGGCCATCAACGCCGGTTCAATCCCGAATACAACTATGCGGCCACCCAGATGTTGCAACATGGGAGACTCGGTCGCGTTTCGTTCGTAGAAGCCCAGTGGCACCGGAACGATGCCTGGCGCAGGCCGCTTCCGAAAACGAAAAGTGGCGGACCCTATCAATTGACTCCAGCGCAGCGGCGGTGGATCCCCGATCTCGAACGGCATGTGAATTGGCGCATCTATGAGGAGTACTCCTCCGGACTGCTCAGCGAACTGGCCACGCACCATCTGGAAGTCGTGAACTTCCTGATGGGCACGATGCCCTCGCGCGTCTGGGGCACGGGCGGACTCGACTACTGGCGCGACGGCCGTGACACCTTCGACAACCTCACGGTTACCTACGAATACGACATGTCGAAACGGGACCACGGATTCGGCACCATCGATGCCAAAATCGAAGAACAGGACCCGCGCAAGGTCAATCAGCCGTATACCGTGCGCGTCACATGGTCCGGCATGCTGCAGAGCGCCAAGAAGGGCGCATCCATCCTGGTCATCGGCGATGAAGGCTCCTATGAGTTGCGCGAACGGTGGACCCTCGAAACGCCCGGCTGCGTCTTCTACCAGGAACCGGTGAAAATCTGGCTCGACCCCAAGACCATGCAACCGACTACCGACAAGCAAATCATCGACTGGATCAAGGCGACCGGCCAGACGCAGAAATACTCCCGCTGGGACGACCAGGACCCCGTGCCGTTCGAGAAGGTCATGGACCCATCGTGGTTCGACATCACCCCCGACACGCGCCAGTTTCAGGCCTTCGCGAAACACATCAAAGAAGGCGGCAAACCGCGCACCAACGAGATGGTCGGCCTCATGGCGTCCGTCTGCGACATCGCCGGCCACGAAGCGGTCACCACAAAACAACTGGTGGAGATCGACCCGGCGGTGTACACCTTCGATTTCGAGACACCCAACCCGTTCGAGTACGAGACGGTCGAAGGGTAACGTTAGCAAAATCCGAAATCCGAATATCGAAATCCGAAACAAATTCAAAGGACCGAAACTCTAATGACCGAAACAGCCCATACGTCGGTAACGCGCCGCGAGTTTGGAAAGACGGCCGGCGCCGCGGCAGGCTTGACCCTCGCGCTGGGGTGGTCGCCGTTTGCCTACGCACAGAACGAGCGGGTGCGCGTCGCGTTGATCGGCACGGGTTCTCAGGGACGATTGCACATCGAAGATGGCATTGCGGGAACGCCGGAACTCGAAATCGTCGCCATGGCCGATTGCTTCCGCTACAGCTTGGCCATGGGTTGGCACGCGGCGGGTCAGGATGAACGGCTAAAGGAACACGTTTACTTTGACTACCGCGAGATGCTGGACAAGGAGCGCGACGCCATCGACGCGGTCATCATCGCGACACCCTTCAAGACGCACTATCCAATGGTCATGGACTGTCTCGACGCAGGCAAATACGTCTTTTGCGAAAGGACCATGGCCCACACCTACGAGGCTTGCCGGGACATCGTGACGAAATGTCATGAGACCGGGCTGTTCGTGCAAGTCGGCCATCAGCGGCGCTACAACCCCGAGTTCAACTATGCCGCGCAGCAAATGATCGAAAACGACCACCTCGGCCGTGTGACACTGATTGAAGGCCGCTGGCACCGGCACGACGATTGGCGGCGAACCCTGCCAAGAAAGAAAGGTGCAAAGCAGTATGACCTCAGTCCCGACGAGGCGCGATTCATTCCCGATTTGGAGAAGCACTGGAACTGGCGCGTGTATGAGGAATCCTCATACGGTCTCGTTGGCGAGTTGTGTACGCATCACGCCGAGATCGCCAGCTTTCTCCTCGGCACGCCCCCGGCCCGCGTATGGGGAACCGGCGGGATCGACTACTGGCGCGACGGGCGGACGACTTGCGACAACCTGCAACTCGTCTTCGAGTACGACATGGGCGTCCGCACCCGGAGCTTCTCACCCCTTGACGCCATCACAGATCAACAGCGGGAGCATTTGCGTGAACTCAATCGGCCCTACACGGTGCGCTTTGCATGGTCGGGTTCACTCATAGATCCGGACGGTTCAGAGGGCATGCGGGTGATGGGTGACAAGGGCGTGTACGAGTTGCGCGAACGAGCCACCGGGGTGCAGCCCGGCTGCATGTTCAAAGAGGCACCTTACAAATCCTACACCGATCCCTTCACCGGGGAGCGCGTCACATTGCCGATTGGCGCGAGCAACAGAGCAACTCGGGCAATTGTAGCCAATATTGATTTATGGACCGAGAAGATCACGCCCGAGCCGGTGCCCTTTGAACAAGAACTCGGTTCTTCCATCTTTAACAAGACTCCCGACGTCCGACAGTTCGAGGCCTTCGTGAAGCATGTCCGGGGGGGCGGCAAGCCGCGCACGAATGAGATGGACGGTCTCATGGCATCAGTCGCCGTGATTGCGGGTCACGAGGCGGTCACCACAAAACAACTGGTGGAGATCGACCCGGCGGTGTACACCTTCGATTTCGAAACGCCCGATCCGTTCGAGTACGAGACGATCGAGGCTTAAGAGGAACCGGATCTCGAACTCGAATCGAGCGAGATGGGTTTTCAAATCTTTCTCAGATCTCAAATTTGAGATCTGAGATGCTTGGGGGTGCGCAAATGATTCGTCAGCATCGTTGCGGACTCAAGATTGACGGTTAGTCTCGGCCGGGCCGCTCGACGTTCGTCAATGGCGCCAACATTTCCCCTGCCGGTTTCGCAATTCGGATGCAACCGTGTACTCTGTTCAGGGCAGTCTATTTGACGAATGAGATCTGGACGGAGGCGCACCGAATGAAACCGACACGCCGGGAGTTTTTGCAGACCGCAGGAATTGCGACCGCCGGGCTGGCGGCAGGCGCGTGCGCGAGCACGACCACGACATCCACCGCCAAGCCACCCAATATCCTCTTCTTCTTCCCGGACCAGCACCGGTACGACTGGGTCGGGGCGAACCGCGCCATCGGCGTGCCGACACCGCACCTGGATGCTTTGGGCGCACGCGGCGTCCGGTTCGAGCGGGCCTACTGCGCGTCGCCCTTGTGCGCGCCGTCGCGGGCCTGCCTCGCATTGGGCGTCGAATACGATCGCTGCGGGGTGCCGTCCAACAAAGAGGACCTCGCGCGCGACGCGGATACGTTCTACAACCGCCTCCGCGCGGCGGGGTATCACGTAACCGGCTGCGGCAAGTTCGACCTGAACAAGGGCGAGCAGAAATGGGGATTGGACGGCGCGTACCGGATCGACGAGTGGGGATTCTCGAGCGGCGTCAACAACGCGGGAAAATGGGATGCCATCCGGTCGGGGTCGGAGCAACCGGCCGATCCGTACATGAAATATCTGCACGATCACGAACTGGCTGCCACGCACGTGGCCGATTTCCAGAACCGTCGCGGCGATCCCAACCGCGGGTATTCGTTCACCGATCCGACGCCGCTGCCGGAAGAGGCCTATTGCGACAATTGGATCGCGCAGAACGGGCTCGATCTGATCGCGTCCGCGCCGGAGGATCGGCCGTGGTTCCTCCAAATCAACTTTGCAGGACCCCATGTACCTATGGACATCACGTCGCGCATGGAGGCCGCCTGCCGGGGCGTCGCGCATCCGCAGCCCAACCGCAATTCGGAGTTTCCACCGGAGGTGCACAACGCGATCCGCCAGAACTACTCGGCCATGGTCACCAACATCGACCGCTGGCTTGGCATCTATATCGACGCGTTGCGGCAGCGGGGCGAACTCGACAACACGCTCATCGTCTTCAGCAGCGACCACGGCGAGATGCTCGGCGACCACGATCTCTGGGGTAAATCGAAACCCCATGAGCCGTCCGTGGGCGTGCCGCTGGTCATCGCCGGTCCGGGCGTGCGTGAAGGGGTGGAGAGCGAGGCGCTTGTAAGCATCATGGATCTCGCGGCGACCTTTCTCGAATGCGGCCAGGTTTCCGTGCCGGAAACGATGGACAGCCGGTCGCTGCTGCCGCTGTTGCGCGGGGAGACCGCATCCCACCGCGATCATCTGCTGTCCGGGCTCGGTTCGTTCCGCGTCGTGCGTGATGGCCGGTACAAACTGGTTACCGGCTATCCCAATGCCGATTCGGTCGCGCTATACGATTTGGACAATGATCCGTTGGAGAACGAAAACATCGCTTCGGACGCGCCCGGCGAGGTGGAACGGTTGCGGCAACTGCTGGCAGCGGCCGGGGCGGCGGTGTAAGGGTCGGCTAGCCCGACAACTTCTGCTCGCAATAGGCCGCCAGCTTCTGCGTCGCGTCGTCCCCCGGCCCGAGAGCGAGGGCCTGCTCGAACTGGTCCAGCGCTTTCCGGTATTGCCCATCGCGCAGATACACTTTGCCGAGATTCCGGCGCGCCACGACAAAGTACGGGTCCACGTCGCAGGCCTTGCCGAGGTACTCTATCGCCTTCGCAGTGAGCCCGTATTCCGCGGCGGCGCTGCCAAGATTGTTGAGGCCGAAGGCATCGGCGCGGGAGAAGTGCGCGGCGAGATCGAAGGCCTCGATGCCCTCCTCGCGCTGTCCCTCGTCCAGAAGCGTGCGTCCGCGGGCGAAGTGCACGTCGAAAAGAATCAACTCCGCCGTCCAATCGCCGTGGACGTCCGTCTCGTCCAGGGAATGCCACTTGTAGGCGTTCCAAGTGGGCGGTTGGGTAACTTCCATGCCGGGAGCGGTGTATCGATACAACAACCCCGTGTTCGCGGTGACGGCATCCTTCACCGATCGCTTTGCGGTTGAGTACACGGGCCGCCCGCTTTCATGGACGAGCCAATGAAAGATGACGGCCTCATCCGCTTCGGTCGGGCGTTTGGAAAAGGTGCGCTTCACGTCTTCCGGCATGGCGCTGTAGACCTTCTCGACGGGATAGCCGTAGGGATTGGCGATGGTGACGTCC
Organism: uncultured Nitrospiraceae bacterium; assembly: GCA_964632865.1. Classification (GTDB taxonomy): domain Bacteria; phylum Hydrogenedentota; class Hydrogenedentia; order Hydrogenedentales; family SLHB01; genus JAHDWY01. Next base: position 8,522 of record CAZWDH010000088.1, on the reverse strand, counting down.
GGGCGAAGCTTTTCAACGATCTGCAAATACATGGCGGAGAACAGGGCGTGGTCGCTGTCTCCGAAGAAGATGGCGCCGGGCGCCAGCGTGTTCATCACGTTGTGGGCGTAGTCGTCTACGAAGTAATACCGGCTCTTGTCGTTCTGCTGGAAGTGGGTGGCCAAGGGAATGGCCGACGCGGTGAGGGTCAGCGTGATGGCGAGCACCCGTTGCAAAGCGGGGCTAGCTGGCAACGACGTGACTGTCGCAACCACGACGCCGAGGAAGATGGCTGCGATGAGATATACGGGAATCCAGTAGGTCGTGTTGATCCAAATCGCCATGCGATCGAATCCGAAGTTTGGTATGACGATGGCTCCAACCGCGAATGCGATGAACAGCAAGGTCAGCAGGATGGCAGGACCGGGCCGCTTTCGCGCAAGCAGGACGATCCCCACGGGCGCAAGCCAACCGATACCGGTCGTGAACTGTTGCGAATAGATCCCGGCGAAGACCTGCAATTGTTCCAGGAATCGCGGCAGCGACCGAGGACCGTCCGTCATGATGAAGGCGTATTGCGCGCGCGTCACCACGTCCCAGAAGTTGCTGAGCGTTTCCGGGTTTCCCCAGTCCATGGGCGGGTTCGCCATGGAGCGGATGGGCAAGTAGAGATGAATCAGTAGTAGCCCGGCGCAAAAGGCGGCGAAGGCCCGTGAGTACATCCACAAGCTCTCACGCGATATGCCGCCGATGACCAGCGCGTAGACCGCGACCACCGGCACGGCCAGCGCGATGATGCTGTGGTTGCCGATGCCGAGGCCGAGGCACAACCCGCAGGCGATGAGCAAAGCCGGCCGTCGCTCGTCCTGCCAGCGCAAAACGAGCAGGATGCACAGGGCCGTCAGGTATGCGTTCAGCGAATAGACTTCCGCGATAACGCTCTGTTCCCAGAATTCGAAGGAGAACGCGAGCGCGAGCGCACCCGCCACGGCGGCCCACCGATGGCGCGTAAGCTTGATGATGATGAGGGTGACGACATAGACCGTCGCAGCCGAGAAGAACGCGGACATGAATGCGACACGCCACGCGACGCTATTGAACGGCACCAGCTCGATGAAGAGCTTGCCCAGGATGCACCAAAGGGGATAACCCGTCGGGTGGGGGATGCCGAGCGTGTAAGCAGCGGCGATAAATTCGCCGCTGTCTTCTCCGGTAACCGTCGGCGCCAGCGTCCGCAGGTACACGGCCAGTGCCGCCACGGCCGTGAAGGCCGCCACCGTGTAATCATCGAGATCGAATGGCCGGTTGGGACGCCGGTTCTCTACGCTTTCATCGACTTCCTGTATGACGTCCATCTCCCGCACGCGTTGGTAGCGCCGCCGTGCCCCCGAGCGGTCAGTCCTTCTTGACCCATTGAACGAACTCGATCACGTTGTTGTCGGGATCGCTCAAGTATACCCATTTCACCAGCCCCGGCGTGTCGAACGGGCCGTCGACCACGGGGACACCGGCCGCCTTGGCTTTCGCCAGCAATCCGTCGAGATCGTCGGTGCCCAGCGCGAGGTGCGGCGTGTATGGCGGCTCGATCTCGCGCTGTTCCATAGGTACAGGATTCCCCTGCTCGTCCAGAAGTTGCAGGAGTTCCAGGTTGCCGCCTTCGAGTTCGAGGTACGCGAAGGCTTCGCGCAGCTCCGGGTCCACCTTCTTGAACATGAACGGGAGTCCGAGTTTTTCGGTATAGAACGTGATGGACGCATCCAAGTCCGACACGCGAAAGGCAAAGTGATCCGAACGAAACATGGGCCATACTCCTGAAAGGTTTAGCGGTTCGGAACCGAAGCGCGATCAATGTACCGCATGCGTGAGAAGGATGGAAGTCCGCGCGCATCTGCGTCAAGGGCTGACTGCGTTGACGATTTCCGCCCAGGCGCGGCTCACCGGAAACGTGCCGGGATACCGCACAAACTCCACGTGGCCGTCCAGGTAGAGCACGTTGGCGCCGCCGGGAAGATGGTTGAACTCGGTTGGATCGAGATCGACCCGGTCGTACATCATGGGAATCTCACTCTGGGCCTTGCTCGTCGCGGATGGGTTGTTGATGTCTTCGATATAGAACCGCTCGACACCTTCCCGCAGTCGCAGGATCTTCCGTGTGACCCCGATGTCATCGATGAACTCCCAATCACTGCTGAAGGATTCAACCGGCTTGTTGCGAAGCAGATCGTCGAACGCCGCGTAAAACGCCGGCGACATGTCCCGCGTGGCCGGGTCCGCGAGGTATTCGTCTTCGAGGTTCCAACCGAGATACAGGTAGGAGAGTTGATCGAAGAGGCACGGATTCGTGGAACCTTGCGCCTGCGATCCGCCCGGACCGTCCGGCCGCTTCCACCGGCCCAGGTCGTACTGTTCGCGACCATTGGAATCGGAGGGGCACACGAGCACCCGTGCGTCGGAGAGATATTCCGGGAACATAGCCAGACCCTGGAACATCAGGAAGCTCTCGTTCCGGACGTCACAGTTCTGCCCGATAAAGCGCTGGATGGAAGGATACGACTCGTCATTTTCGCCGGCGTACATCTTCAGGGAGAGCCCGACCTGCCGCAGGTTGTTCACGCAACTCACGCGGCGCGCCGCCTCGCGCGCCCGGGAAAGCGCCGGCAGAAGCATGCCCGCCAGGATGCTGATGATAGCAATCACGACCAGCAACTCGATCAGCGTGAAGGCGCGGCGCTCGGCCCACCGTTTTCCCAAGAGTGCGTCCATTGCGTTCACCCTACGCTAAATCCCGAACTTGGGCAAGTAGGACACCCAAGCCACGAAAGTGGTAGTGCCGGAAGCTCACGGATTCGTAGGCAAGACAGCCATCGTCAACCGGCACACGCAGACGAGCCGGTCCCGATCGTCGCGGATGCGAATGTCCCACACGTGGGTCGACCGTCCGACGTGAATCGGCGTGACCCGTCCGGTTACGACGCCGTCGCGGACGGCCCGAATGTGATTTGCATTGACTTCGAGGCCCACGCAGTAGTGGGTCCCGGTGTCGATGCACAGCACGGATGCGACGCTGCCCAGGGATTCCGCCAGCACCACGCTGGCGCCGCCGTGGAGCAGTCCCATGGGCTGCACTGTTTTCGTGTCGACCGGCATGGTCGCTTCGAGGTAGTCATCACCTGCCTTGGTGAAATGAATATCAAGCGATTCGAGAATCGATCCCGGCCGCAGGGAGTTGAGTTGCTCGATTTCGGGTTGTCCAGAACGCCAGATGCTCAAGGGGTACTCCTGTCTCCGGGTGTCCGCGCCGCGCGTGGCGACATCCGGACGCAAGCCCGCAACGCTTCGGAAAACTTGGCAAAGATACTGGGCGTGTAGTATAGCATTCCATGGGAAAGGTTTGGGGAGGATGCCGTGAACTGGTCTATCGGCAAGCGCGTTACCATCGCCTTCGCAGTCGCGTTCATCTTCATGGTCGTTATTGGCGTGCTCGCGTTCAACACCACCCAGGCGCTGCTTGAAGATGTGCGCGCTCTTGAACATTCCCATGAAGTCCTCCGCACCATCAAAGAACTTGATGCGGCGCTTAAACAGGCGGAAAGTTCCCGTCGAGCCTATGCCCTTTCGCAGGCAGACGATTTTCGCGCGGAGTTCAGCAAGGCCACCGCAACAACCAACGACCTCATCGATCAGCTGGACAATCTGACCGACGACAACCCGGAGCACCAACAGCACGTCCAGTCATTGCGCGGGCTGGTAGGCGCGCGTCTGGATAACCTCTCTACCGCCATGGAAGGGATGGAGCAAAGCGATTTCCCGCGCGAGATGCAGAAGCGCCTGACGGACGAAGGGTCGGCCTTGATGGCGAAGGTGAGGAACGTGCTGCTGACCATGGAAGGAGTCGAATCGGATCTTCTCAGCCGACGGCGCGAGCGGCAGGAACTGCTGGCAGGGTATACACTCGCCACCGTTGGCGCCGGCGGGTTCGTGGTCGCGCTGCTCATGATTTCATCGATGCTGTTGCTAAACCGCCAGGTGACGGTGCGCCGTGTCGCTCAAGGGGAGATTGAACTCGCCAACGAGAGGCTGTCGAAATGGGTCGAGGAACTGGAACAGCGCAACAAGGAAATTTCGCTGTTGAGCACGCTGACCACGTTTTTGCAGGCCTGCCGGACCCCACAAGAAACCTATGACGTGGTCTCCAAGTCGATGCAGCGGTCTTTTCCGGCAACATCCGGCGCTCTGGGCGTCGTCCGGTCTTCACGAAACCAAGTAACCATGCGCAGTTCATGGGGCGTCAATCCAGCCAGTTCCGGTGATTTCGAACCGAACATGTGCTGGGCCCTGCGGCGCGGACGCACCCATATTGTGACGGACCTCAAGCAAGGGCTCGTGTGCGAGCACGTGCAGGGGCACTCGTGTTCGTCGTACCTCTGCATGCCGCTGACGGCTCATGGAGAAATGCTCGGCGTGATGACCCTCACCGATCTCGATTCCAGTTGGGAAGACGACACCCGTTCCAAACTGGCGGAGACCATGTCGGAGAACCTCGGGATGGCGCTGGCAAACCTGCAGCTTCGGGAACGCCTCATCGCCCAGGCCATCACCGACCCGCTCACGAAGCTGTACAACCGGCGTTATCTCGAAGAATCGCTCATTCGCGAACTGAGCCGGGCGCGAAGAAACGACGCCTCAATTGGGATCATTTTGCTCGATATCGACCACTTCAAATCATTCAACGATGCGCACGGCCATCAAGTCGGCGATCAAGTTCTGGAGTCCCTCGGCGCGTTTCTCAAGGCGCACGTGCGCGGCAGCGATATCGCGTGCCGGTATGGAGGCGAAGAGTTCGCCCTGGTTCTCCCCGATTCGCCCCTCGATAAGGCAGTCCAGCGTGCGGAAGAGTTGCGTGAGAAGGTGAAATACTTGAGCGTTCAGCACCAAGGCGGCGTCATCGGGCACATCACCCTGTCGCTGGGCGTCTCGGCCTATCCGAAACACGGCGATACGATGGAAGGACTGCTTCTGGCCGCGGACAACGCCCTGTATCAAGCGAAAGCCGAGGGCCGGGACCGGGTTTGCGTGGCCCGGGAGCCGACCGCCGATACCGATTCAGAACAATCGTCTGGTTACGTTGCGAGCGAGACGCCGTCAAGGGATGAGGACTCCGGGCCATGATCGCCCGAAGGGAAACATATGCGTAGGAAGAAGACCGTGCTGGTGGTCGTGGCCCATGCCGACGACATGGAGTTTCTCGCAGCCGGGACCGTAGCCCGGTTCGTCCAGGAAAAAGAATACGACGTCTACGAATACATCCTCACGGACAACGGCAAGGGCTCCTACCGGCTGCAACCCGAGGAACTCGTGGCCATCTCCGCGCGGGAAGCGGTCGAAGCAGGGCAAGTACTGGGACTCCGGGAGGTGCGACTTGAAGGCTACGCCGACGGAAATCTCAACGAAGTGCAGCCCGTCATTCTACGGGGCAAGATTATGGCGATGGTCCGCGAGATTAAAGCGGACATCGTGATGAGCTGGGATCCCTTTGCGCCCTACGAAGACCATCCCGATCACCGGATGGTCGCAATGGCCACGCTGGACGCGGCCAGCTTCAGCGGGAATCCGCTGTTCCATCCAGAACATCTGCATCCGCCCCATCCCGTGACGGAAGCCTACTGGTTCGCGAAGCACCCGTTGAATGCGGAACTCTTTGTCGATATCTCGACAACCATCGACAAGAAGATCGAAGCGCTGCTCGCGCACGATTGCCAAATGATTTTGACCGTAGACATGCTTGTCCAGGAAGCCAAAGCGCTGGGTGTCGAGGTGCCGGCCTTGGAGAACTTGGAAGCCGAGGGACACCGCGCGGTCATTGCCGCCGGGGTCCGGGCCTACTGTGAAACCACGGGATTGAAAGCGGGCATGAACTACGCGGAACAGTTCCGTTACGAGAAACTCGGCATGCTGGACAAACTGCTCGGCACCTCGTTCGTCACTCCCGATTTTCCCCTCTGAAGTCGCCTGCTGGGGTCGCCAGGCGTCAGCCCGGTTTCTGAGTACTTCACGTGGAACGTCACCCCACCTAAAATGCATAATTAAAGGATTATCTTAGGGTCGCGGCTCGCGTCGCGGATTGACCGGCGGCGCAGACCCGGACGGCGCAATTTCCTAAGTCAACTTGGAATATGGATTTGGAACTCTTGACAGAACTGAATACGTGGCCCGCCGAACGTGTACGGGACCTGATCGCCCAAACGACTGAGGCGGATATCGACCGCGCCTTGAAGCGTGAGGAGCGGACCCCGGCCGATCTCTGCGCCCTGCTCTCCCCCGCCGCCGTTTCGCGACTGGAGGACATGGCGCGCGAAGCCCAGCGGCTGACCCGTTGGCATTTCGGCCGTACCATTGGCATGTACGTGCCCATCTACATCTCCAATGTGTGCGGCGCGGACTGCACCTATTGCGGGTACGCGGTGCGGTCCGGTAACAAGGAGAAGCGGCGGACCCTGACGGAATCCGAGATCCGGCGTGAATGCGAAGCCCTGGCCGGCGAAGGTTTCCAGAGCGTGCTCCTCCTGACCGGCGAAGCACGGCGCGCGGTACCGCCTTCGGTGATCGCGGACGCGGTATCCATCGCGCGGGAGTACTTCCCTTCGGTCGCGGTCGAGATCTACTCGCTCGATCAGTCCGACTACGAAGAGCTGTACCGGCGTGGCGCTGACGGCGTCACCATCTACATGGAGACCTACGACCGCGAAACCTACAGCCGCGTGCACCTCATTGGCGAAAAAATGGACTACGATTATCGTCTGGGCGCGAGCGAACGCGCCGGGAAAGCGGGCATCCGGCGCTTGAGCGTGGGCGCCTTGCTCGGCTTGTTCGACTGGCGCGTCGACGGGTTCTGGACGGCCCTGCACGCGCGTCACCTGCAACGGGCCTGCTGGCAGAGTTCGGTTTCCATCTCGTTTCCGAGATTGCAGCACGTCCCGGAACGTTTCGATATCCCCGCGCTGGTGACGGATAAGGAACTGGTGCAGCTCATGCTCGCCATGCGGCTGTTCTTGCCGGAAGCTGGTTTCAATCTCTCCACCCGCGAACGGCCCGAGTTTCGGGACAAGCTGATTCCGCTCGGCGTTACTACCATGAGCGCGGGTTCATCGACTCGCCCGGGCGGCTACACGACCTATGGCGAAGAGACGCTCGAACAATTCGAGATCGAAGACACCCGGCCACCGAGGGAAGTGGCGGAAGCCATCCGTGCCGCCGGCTACGAACCGGTCTGGAAAGACTACGACTACGCCTTCGATAGCGAGTGAGGACGCTCTGCGGTTGGGAGATCGCTTTATGGAGGGCGGGTTTTCCAACCCGCCCTGCCCGGAACTGCGATTTGCTGCAACGACTTCGCCACCATGAGGCTGCATAAAGCTAAGCGACAATCCGTCCGCAAGTTCGTCCTCGCGAGTGGAACGATCGGTAAGGCGGGTTGGAAAACCCGCCCTCCTCGGAAGCGCGATTCGCTGTGTTTCAATAGAAGGGGCATGATGACAATGAAGATCACCATAAACGGTGAAACAAAAGAAATCGCTGACGGCGCTACCGTCGCCGCGTTGCTCGACGAACTCGGCTTCGATCCCAAAGCCACCGTGGTCGAACGCAACGCCGACATCCTGGAGCGCGCCAACTATGGCGACACGACGCTCGCTGAAGGCGACGCCCTGGAACTCGTGCGCTTCGTCGGAGGCGGCTGATGGACCTCGCCCAACGGCTGGCGCGCTTTGAGGCCGCCGACCTCTACGTCGTCATCACAGAGCAATTCTGCGGGGGACGGTCTTCGCTGGACGTACTCGACGCGGTGCTTGACGCGGGCGTCAAGCTCGTCCAGCTCCGCGAAAAGGAGTTGGATGATCGCACGCTCTTCGAACGCGCGATCCAGTTTCGCGAACGCACGCACGACGCAGGCGCATTGCTGATCGTCGACGATCGCGTTGACATCGCGCTCGCCGTTGATGCCGACGGCGTACACCTCGGTGAGTTCGATTTGCCCGTCGACGCGGCGCGCCGCATCGCGCCCGACCTTATCGTCGGCGCGTCATCCCACAACCTCGACGAGGCCCTCGCCGCGCAACACGCCGGCGCGGGATACGTGAACATCGGCCCCATCTTCACCACGCAAACGAAGTCCGTCCCCACCGGGACGGTCGGTCCCGAAATAATCGATCAAATCGTTCCGCATCTCACCATTCCCTGGACCACCATGGGCGGCATCAAACCCCACAACATCAACCAGGTTCTCCAGCGCGGCGCGAAACGCGTCGCCGTCGTCACCGCCGTCACCGAAGCCGACGACGTCCGCGCCGCCGCCGCCGAATTGCGGGAAGCGATACTGTCCGGTGAGCATCCGTGATCGACGTTACGGAAGCATTTTGCCGTCGTTAGCAATCCCCTGCCGAGGTCCGTCTCGCGAGATCCGTCCTCGCAGGTATCTTCGGTCGCGGGCCGATTTGTGGTGCAGGCTTCCAGCCTGCGCAGGCTGGAAGCCTGCACCAAAACTATTC
>CAZWDH010000087.1:0-23159 GCA_964632865.1 uncultured Nitrospiraceae bacterium | reverse complement strand
ATACGCTTTACGTCCTCGTACAAGAGATCGATTCCCGGCCTGCAATCGGGGTCGTACTGTACGCAGGACGCAATCACGTGAGCCAGAGAGGGACCCATCCATGGGATAAATTGATGCAGAAAGTAGTCGGGTCCGTGGCCGGTCTTGCCTGTCACAAGCCATTCCATCGTCCTGCCCCAGCCAAAACAAGGAGAGGTAGCCGACGGAACGCCGCGCTCAATTTCAGGAGCGACAAAGCCCTCGGTTGCACCCGCTGGTCTCTCGCCGGCCCGGCGCGCACACCCCAAGTCTAAATGGGCTACCCGACCAGTAGCTTCCTTGAACGCAATGTTTGCCGGCTTTACATCATCGTCAAACACGTCGGCCCTGGCCATTTCCACGAGTCCTTTTGCTGTATCCAGTGCGATGTTCATCAACGCCAACGGCGTCATGGCCTGCGGATTCAGATTCAGGAGTGTGGCTTGGAAGTACTCCAATACCAGCCACAGATCGTGGACGTCTTCGTGCGCATCCAGCAGCCGCATGACGTGCACCGGTCCTTTTGGATTGGCTTTTGCCACGAGTTGGAGCATCTCTACCTCGTGCCATCCGGGCGCGTCATTCTGGACCAGCTTCAGTGCGACGGGCCGGTTCTGGCTTTCATCGCGCCCCTCAAAGACGATTGCACGTTCAGTACGGGCAATCTCCGCGCCAATCGTGTAGCCTGGCAATTCATATGTCCCTGTACTCATGGTTCTCTATCCCGGTGTGATTTGCTTGCTAGGGCCGGCCGAATTGCGTCTCGCATCGCCTTAGCGGCCTCACGACGTTCCGTATCACTCAAGACGCGGGTCGGTCTCGTGACGGTAGTCGAAGTGGATTTGCGCTCTGATGAAGACTTTGAGGCCGGACGGCTTGTCGCACCACTCCGCCCTTTGCATTTTGTTGACGTGCGCGACGGTGGCTCCTTGCCTAACCAGTCCAAGACGGCGATTAGGCAAACGACCCAGCCTAGTAGAAAGTACGCTTCGAGCACAGCAATCTCCCCTTTCTGGGCTACCTACAACGTGGACAGGTATTCAAGGCTCGCTCGAACTGCGTCTTCGACTTCCCGTTTCTTGGTTCCTTCATCCATACTCCCGCTTTCGTCAATGAGGAACACAATCAATTCTTCTCCGGTCTGTCGCAGCCGGTTTTGAGTTAGACTTCGCGAAGCACTGACGAAGGCCGAAGTGATAGTTCCCGCTCTGGCGCGCAAGGCTAAGGCAGGGGAAGATGCGACCTCGCGAAGGTGTGCAAAGTCTACGGTGGGTCCGTCAAAACCGATCGTCGCAATGCGCGCCCCCACACCCTTTAGTTCGTCCGCCGCATCGACCGCGGCCTTTGTATCGCTCCCAAACAACCCACCTCCATCGGTGGGTTCACCGTCGCCGAAAAGGATGATGCTCAGGCGCGGCCCGGCCCCGTGGCGTTTGGCCAATTCTCCTGCCATTTGCAGCCCTGCGGCCTCGTTGGTTGAGCCAGAGGGGTTCATGGTGAAGCGGGGAATCTGGTTGGGGGCAGCCGGCTCAGCCCAAACCTTTGCCTTACTGTTGAAGGTGATAATCGCCACCTTGGGCGCCGCAGTGATTTCCCGGTAACGTGCTGTCGTAAACATGTCCACCGTTCTTGCCGTGGGACGCGATGGCAGCAATGATGAATCGGCGGAACCAGGTGCGCCCGTGCGTGTTACCATTCGCCCGGCGGGAATTGTGTTCCCGGCTCGCCCGTCGAAGATCTTCCCACATCCTTGGCACCGGAACGCGATAGCCGGATTGCGCGTCCCGCAATCACAGATGGTGTCTCGATCCAGCGAGGTACTTTCATTATTCAGGTTTGTGTTCATGACTTGAGCTCCCCTGTCGTTGTTCGGACTTTTTGCATCGTTTTATCGAAATAGACTTTTCAACTGGGAAAACCGTGTTCCCGAAAAAAACTTCGCCCGTTTAACAGACTTCATCGTTAGCGATTTTGCGAACGGGATGCCGAGAGCCACTGCGCGGAGGCAATAACCGCGGCAATGAGTAGCGCCCCTTGGAAGAAGGGATTGCGAAGCAAGGCAAGGTCCGGATTGGAATAGGAAACGGTTTCTAAGAGAGTCGGCCCAAACCAAAGAATGGCTATCAATCCGGGTAAACTTAGAAATCCCCTTGCCCTTACGGGAAGCAGTCCCGCGACAACGATGGCGGCTATGCCCGCCGCGCAGGCCAGCGACGGCAGAAAATCCCATTCGATGTCCAAATACCACTGGCGGTTGGAAAATGCGGCCGGCACAAAGGACACGTCCGTTTTCCCGTAGAGAAATACGTCAGCTAACGTGAATGCTAACCAACTGAACGCAAAGATAAGGAAGAACCCGACCAGAGCTCCTTCTACCGCTTTGCCAGCCGGCACTTTTCCGAACATGGCCGCGAGCGCCAACACAGTGACTGCGGTTATGGCGACGGCCACTAAGGTCCCTTTCCAGAGAAGCCCACCAACAACCGGCGCAACAAGCACCGCTGCCGCGACCGCAACCAATCGCGTCGAGGGTGACCATCCTCGTGTAGACAAGACAACAGCAGCGGCTAAGGCTATTAGAGCGAGCGAGACCATGAGGATTGTCCAAACCATGGTTTTGAGCCTCCGATTTGCAGATCATATACAAGTGCATTGTATATTTTTTGCAATGCACTGTCAAGAAAATGAATCCCTGCCGCTGGCTTCGTGTTCCCTGCTTCTTCTCCCGTGCAGTTGCACTGGGTCGCACTGAACGGTATACTCCATTGAAAACACTTGATTTAGCCTTCCGCGGACCTGATCCGGAGACACAGTATGGCTAAGCGGATACACCTTGGAATGGAGTTGAAACACCGGTTCCGGGAACAAGGCCGACCGATAAGTCGTGTAGCCCGGGACCTCGGGCTGTCCGTAAACTCGCTCCGGAGTTGGTTGCGCCGGAATGTCTATCCGAAAGACCAATTGCTGCGTATCATGGACGCGGCCGGAATTCGCGGCGATTCAAGCACCCTCGCCGAAATGTACGAATTTGAAGTGGCCAGGGGCCGTCGTACCTACGGGCGCCGGCTGGCGGAACTGGCCTCAGATGTCAGCCCCGATCTTGCAGACATCTTGGCCGCAGTTTTTGACCGCTGGAGGGTCTTCCAAGGAAATGGTCCACCGGTTTCGCAGGAATTGCACGCCCTCTTTCGGGGCTTGGGACCTGACGATATATATACGTGTTGCTTAGGGGACACCCTGCCCACGGAGTGGTCTGGAACGGGATGGGGAACTCTGGGGGTTGAACTTGGGGCCGCCGTGAATCGGGGCTCGATTCTTGTCTACTTGTTTCCATCCGCAGAAGCGATACGGCGACTACAGTTGCATGGGCTTTACGAATTCCTAAGCCCCGAGACCGTCGAGGGTGCTATCGCTCAGTTCCGGACGCGCGTGGCTAAGACCTTTTCAGAGCTTACCGAAAGCGAATTGGCGGAGCGTGTCGTCGGTCTTTCCATTGACGCCGGGGTCTTTTTGGCACCGAGGCAGCAATACATCTTCGTGAATGGTGCCAAGGATGACGGGGTAGGCCTTGCTGGATTTCTGCGACTCAACGATTCCCCGGCCGCCGGTATACCGCTTCTGATACCGCTGGGACAGGAGATTGCGAGCGGGTTCCTGAGCCTACTCTTGTCCGAGGCGGAGCGATCGGGGTGTCAGTCGCTTTACGGGCGGCTTGGTGGACCGCGCTGTCCCCCCGGAAATAACACGAGACTCTAAATCATCGAAATGCTCCAGCCGCGATTGGAGTGTTTGGCGAATCTCATCCAGAATCCGTTTTGGCCACACGCCGGTCAGGTACTTCGCGTCCACGTACACGCATGGAATGCCCATGGCTCGGTACACGGCCCGCTTATGCGTTACGCCATCGTTGTAGTCTGGGTTTGCCGTCGTTCCGACGTATTCAATCGCGATTCCGTAGTCCGGTAGCCAAAAATCCGGGTACCACACCCTTACTTTGCCGCGGTCGACGACTGCAACCGGGTGCTCGTAACTATACCGGACACCGTAACGTTCGAGCATCCGGGCAACTTGTTTCTCCCCGGCGCTTCCGGCTTGTTCAACCTTGATCTTTGATCCATCGAGCCCCAACTGTTTAATTGTCATTCATACAACGGAGGAGGTACGCGTTTTTTAAGTTATCGGTCACGACGGAAACGAGATCGTCTCAAGATCTGGCGCATCGCCGCGCGATTCGCCGCGGCGCGCAACCGTTGTGGGGTCTATTCCCAAATAACCACACAGGCAACGGAAAAGTCGTCGAGTGATGTGTACGTCGTACAAGGCGTCGTGTCCGAGGTTTTCATCGAACTCTATACCGGTATATCTTGCGACTGTCAGAAGCTTGAAGTTCTCTAACCTCAAGCGACTGGGTGCGAGGGCGAGTGCAGCCATATTCATTACGTCGACGGCGGGATGCCAGAACCATGAACCGAAATACTTGTCACCATTCTTTTCGAACCAGGCTCTCAGATGCTGGACGTCAAATGGAGCGTTGTATGCGACGATATGCAGCTTGTCGTTCTTGTTGTACCGATCCACGTACTTGCCAAGAATATTGATGAACTTCTCAAAACACTCTTCTGGCGCTTCGTAGGACGCCAGTTCCTCACGCGTAACGCCGGTGATTGACAGCGCCTCGTCGCAAACCGCATCACCGGGAAATAGTTTAATTCGAAAATCGAACTCCTCTTGGACCGCGCCGTCCTGCTCAATCGCGCCGGACAGTTGGATGAGTCCAGACTGCGGGCACGGTACTCCCGTGGTTTCCACGTCAAGGTAAATGATCTTCATAGTGCGAGTCTCGATTCCCGTTTATCCCCGTTGGGCGCAAGCAAAGGAAGAGACTCCTGCCGCTCAGCCGAATCGATAAGCCCACAGGCTGTCCAGTATCTCACTGGGGAACGTCAACTGGAATAGCTTTGTGTAGGTACGATGGACTTTTGTTGTGATGAGCAGAATAAGCCCCAGGCTTTGCAGGTATGCTAGATTGGAATAGAAATATACATAACTGAAGGGCTCCTCCCGATGCTCGGCGCACAATCGGCGGTAGCGCTCGTAGACCAGTTTAACGGGCTGCTCCCCTTCAGCGCCTGCCTTGAGGATCAGGAGCACCTTGTCGTTCAAGTTCTTCACCACCTCGACAACAACATCCCTGCGTGCTTTCTGGAAATGGTCATTCAGTTTGGTCGAAGGCTCGATCGCCCAATAATATAAGGTCTTGATGGCGACCCGTACGTCGCTGTTGGTGTACTTGGCCGTGAGCGCTGCGATTTCCCTTAATACACCACTCTCCGTCCGCCGCAACCCTAATTTGGCGCGTTCCTCCAATATGGCCACTAGTTCCTCGCTCGTGTAGGGCCGGAAGAATACCGATTCGGGTTGGAGTGTACTCTGGATGCTTTCGTCCATGGAGGTTGCCCAACGAGGGTTGTTGCTGAGTAGTACGGCCATATATCCGGCAGAAGTACGGCTCAAGTAATAGAGAATCTCCTTGGTTTTGTCTTTTTCGGACAGTAAGTCTACTTCGTCGAGAATCACAACCAACTTCCCTGAGTACTTGGATTCGAATCGCTCGGCCAACTCGGAAAAGGAGAGTCCGCGTGGTGGAATCCCTTGAAAGTGGGCGAGCAAACGAGTGCTCGTGTTGTGGATGCGGCAATTACCGTACAGCACGTGTAAACCCCGCTCTTCGAATAACTTGGCGAGGTAGCGAAGGCTCACGGTCTTGCCACTTCCTCTGCTTCCCACAATCAGCATGTGATTCGCGATATGCGTCCGGTCGTAACGCAGAAGGGCGTCAATTGCGGGTTTGAGTTCTTTTCGAAAAAGGGGCTGGGATGGAAGGTAGTTGAAATCGAAGACGCGCAGATCCTGGATTCGTCTGAATCCCTTCGTCAGCCGGTCCTCCTTATCCCGAAGATAATGTTTGATGTCCATGAACGTGAAAACTGAACTGAACATCTAAAGCGATTTGGATTTAAGAACTTTTCGGTGTCTCGTTTATGGAGTGCCTATTGTGAGCAGCCATATGAGTTTTCCGGCTCCTACGCCTTGTCTATTTCTATTTTGCCCCTGAAGTCCCACGCTGGATCTTCAATATCGGCCAATTCAGATGATGCAGGTGGGCCTAGCTGCTCCAAAAGAGTCTGCATCGTTCTGTATCTCTCTTCTGTCCACCCGAGTTGTCGCCGCAGTGACGCGTCATCCGGCCGTATGCCCGTCGCAGCAATTTTGGCAAAGGCAGCGCGATATCGGGAAAGCATTCGTATCTCGCTCTTAGTCAGTTGTTTGCTCCCCCAGACGAGTTCATCACGCGCCGAAGCAGCTAGATATCGTACCCAACTAGCCTTAAGATGGCTCAAGCTCTCATATTGAGTAACATCTCTTGCCATCAGACAACCTCCTTCATTGAGCAGTTTCCAAACGGTGCCGGGGATATCCTCTTCCGGGACCGCAATATCACAACTTTCCAATAGTCTGCGGCAGTTCTTAGCCGCATTCTTGGCAACGTCAACTACCAGCGGGTATTTTGAAATCATTTGTGCAGCGGTTTTGCGCCGAGCGGGATCAGCCAATGCGTGAATCAGATCGCCCAATTCGCGCATTATAATTTCCTCCTCCCCTAGTATTCCTCTAGAGGAAGCGTATGCATCTGCAGCCACTCGCGCGCGCCTGACCGAACAAAGCTGACTTAACCAGTGGCCAGGGAAGTCATGTATATTCTGCTCCGCCCTAAGCTTAAGCTTCGACACGATCCTGTGGGCTCGTTCCAGTAATCTTTCACGTAAGAGCAAAACATTACGGCATCTCTTCACCGTGCCAGAGGATGGATTCAACCCTTCCAGCGCAACGCGAGATTCCATCATTATACGTGCCGCTTCAACATTGGCTGGATCCATTTCAAGAACTTCAACACACAGGCGTAGCGCATCGGAATGCTGTCCCGCCTCTGCAAGCACGTGCGCCTCAGTGACGCGGGTTCGCGCTTCCCAAACAGCGCCTCCCAATTCAATACCCCTCGGGAAAGATAGCCTCCAATATCCCGAATTCAGCTTTGTGCCTATCGTCTTCTCTGCCACGACGGACTTGTGCAAGCCGTGCTGTCGCAACGGAGCAGTGATACGGCTGATTATGGTTCGAAATGCGCCATACGGGTTGATGGGCGGACGAAGCGACCAGTCTTCAAGTAACACAAACCCTTCAAGCCAGTGAAGCCGATCTGTTCGGACCAATTCACACAACACTATGGCGGCGCTCGGGGTCAGCGCCAAACAGTTTCCATCGACTTCTACTCGACCGCCGCGCGATACCTCGATGCGCCTTTTAGGCACGACCTGCCTTTCGCCCTCTACAGGTCGCAGTTCTCTGATGAACAGAGTTCGTAATCGGCCAGGAAGGGCCAGTGCCATTTGGTCGCACAAATCAGATGGTGCGTTGAATATCTGAGAACATGAACGTATGGCTGCTTGAAACTCTTCGATACTGGGTTCTTTCAGGCCGGATCCTGATTCCTCTATTTCCTCTAGGCAGGCAAACACCGTCAGAATAACAAGAGGGGCAATTAGTTCGATTTTCCGTTTAGCAGCGAAGGACAATGTCCACGTCGCAAATCCAGCATCTGGTTCATGACGTAGTTCCTCCAGCTTCACCCCCTTTCTCTGCGCATCTAAGAATTGATTCCATGCGACCGGAAGGATTTCGAGTTCTGCTGGGTAGTACTTCTTTAGAAAAGCTTCTACCCCGCGTCTAATAACCCGCAACCTCCAATTTTGCCGATCGGCCTTACCTTTAGTCCTGTCCATCGCCTGCCCGCGTTTCTTAGACCGTGGTTCCGTATACTTTGATCAGATTATCGCGAATTTGTGCTACGACTGGCCGCTTGAGGAAATCTTTGGGATAGAGTATGCGTACTATCGTCAACCCAGCCCAAATGTCATCAAGGCGATGCCGTGGTGCCATTGTAGAAAGTATACGCTCATTCGTAGAAAGCCAATAGGCTCGAATTTGCTCGAAGGCGTAACTACGACCGCCGCCAATCGCGTCCAAAACGGAAACACAATAGCATGTGCTGAGAAAAGACTTGTCACTCTTGTGCCATTGATGTAGCGTTGCGGTCGATAATTTCGTGCGTTCCAAAGGACTGAATTGGATGGGAATACCTATCAACTTCGTCGCTTCCAGCAGCAGACACAGGTTCCTAAGCCAATCCTGCGGATTCTTAGTTTTGATATCCTCGGTCAATTGAACGAACCTACTATATAGCCACCGACGGTGGACTTGCGAGTCAAGGGTTTTTTCTATCCCGGCAGCCGTGAGCGCAACAAGTGCGGCATGAGTATGAAGAATGGTTGGACTCATCCCTGGTGCAGGCGCGAACCCGCCGCCCTTCACTTCACAATTGAGTATCCAGGGCACGGCTCTGTTCTGCATGGCAGACGCCAACCCCATCTCCTGTAAGAGTTGGATGCTCTCACAAGTCAAACGCATCAGGGGAACTCCTCCCGTTCCGGTTACATATCCATGCTTGTTTATGCGCTGAGGAATTATCTCCTGTAAAACGCGTTCAAGCAGCTTGTCCTTGGCAAAGTGCTTTCCTAGAACGCGCTCGACCCGTTGCAGTTTCAGCACCTCACTTAGAGCATATAACTGGCTTCGCCTCCTAATATATGCGCGTGTCGCCATGACATAGATAGACATTGGTGACAAGAGTAACACTCCGCCGATGCCAATCACCTCGGAAGGCAATGAACCGTCTGGCCGGAGGATTCTCTCGGCCAATAGTAAAACCGCGATTTTGCCTTTCGGACTGCTCTTGCTCAGGGCCTCATCGCTAAACTGGGCAAGTGTCCGGTTCAAGCGGGACGGCTGTTCTTCGTACCACAGGTCAATCCCTACCAGAGTGGGATAAACGAGTACGGTAAAAACCAGGGCGGGTACTGCTATGCCTGTCAACGCTAAACAGAAGAGACATTGGGCAGCGGGGCCACATATCGCCTCGCGAATGTTGCCCGGCATCGGTGACAGGATACGAAGCCAAAGAATCCGGCTCGCCACCAGTTCTTCGCCACTAAAAAGCCATTGGCTGCCAAGTGGATTCCAACGTGGGTTGATTGTCCCTAGGGCTAGGCAAACCATGGAGAAAGACAGGACACAAATCATCCGACTGAGAACAGGGATCTCTTGAAAGAAGAGAACCCCGATAGCGGTTGTACTCGCAATGATGCAGATCATAAATATGGCGCTCGCCACGAGATAGTGCTTGGAGCGCCCGATGTCCGCTCTGAATTCCAGTGCGAACAGAAGTAAGCCTGCCCCGACCACGACGCCAACGACCAGAGCAAGTGTTGAAGCACCAATTAATGGGAACAAAGGAAACCAACCCTTGAGAAGGGTGATGACAGTCAGGCATAACGTCAACATGATGACGAAGCGAAGTACGAGGGCCGAGAGGCTTTTCGCCGACGACATTGTGCTCGCTGGCGGTAGATCGCGTGAAGGAAGCAACATCATGGCACTGACCGCCAGCCCAATACCGAATAACGAGTAGATCTCCAATAGATGCCAGTCCGGCGACTCGTTGTACCAGGATATCGTAGCTTTTAACGCATCGGAGTAGTACTCCTTTGTGTCCCCAGCAATTGAACGGGACAGCAAAAATGAGTATGTGACGAACACATAGTGTTCTGCAAGTAGCAAGTAGAGGTAAAGCAATGCAGCCAAGACGCTTACGACGATCGACTCACCGAATGTGGGAAAGGGTCGGTGAGAAAATACGTGGTGCTTTGACGTTATGGTTTCAAGCCTATCTTGCAGTCTAACTAAGAAGTGCGAAATCTGGCGCGGAAAAGCAGGCACCATTCGGCGTAGTTGGGCTAAGAGTCGTCGCGGAATTCCGCTTATTCCCGCGCGAACGTTCGGTCGGTTCAACGAATAGAATGGCAGCACTGAAATAATAAACCGCCGTAATGGGCTTCCCCGTGACTTCTCACTTGTCCCGGTAAGTTGCCTCAGATCCTCAGGGGAAATGCATAAAGACGCTGTAGCGTCGGCCAGTTTCTCTCGGCTGACAAGTAGCATTCTCGTTGCCAGTAGGAGAAAACACGTCCCCAGAAAGAATATCCAAATTAATGGGCGCCCAAGAAACGTGATCGCAGGATCGTGCAAAAATCTCGAATTCACAAAATAGAGAACTCCTGTGAGTACCGAGCACAGAACCCACGGGCCCTGCAATGCCGAAACGAACGGCAGGGCAAGAGTATCATGATTCTTGACGTGCGCTAACTCATGAGCCAAAACGAATCGCGTCAATGCAGTTTCCAATCGCTTTTTTCCTTCGCATGCCTCTTTAATCAATTCACGGAAGTTATTGGGAATGATAAGACGTGACACACGTGGAAAGATTCCGGCTACCACAGGAGCAATATGATTACGAGGGTCGATCGCGACGGGAACTTTGTGCGAAATTCCCATCTCTTGTGACAGAGTATCAACGACTTCCTGAATTGTAGCATCAAGGTCCCTGGCTATACCTAGACTATCGCCCTCCTCTGTACGCATACTGAAAGTACTCCGAACAAAGAGGGCTATTGATGTCAACGCAGTGACAGTTGGTAGCGAGAGTGACGTACTGAACGTGAAGAGCCCCCAGCTGAACGATCTAGTCAGACAGAACCACGTTCCCAATAAGGAAGCAAATGCCGTTATAACGATCAATCCAAACGTTGTAAGGAGGAGTGAGTATTGAAAAAGCAATGTCTGGGTAGTGGAGGGGACTTGCGGTTTTCCTGATTTTGCGAAGACGGTAGCTGAACCCACAGCCAGAATCAAAAATAAGAGGCCCCAGAGCACGGCCCGCGCGTGCGTACCCGCCGGAATTTCATCTGCTATCCACCTCTGGGACTGTTTCTGGGTTAGAAACTCTTTTAAGTTCAGCTTTGCCTTAAAGGCTCCTGAGCCAGGGAGCGCCACAAAGCTGGATCCCTTGTGAGCACCTAGAAAAGAAGGGGGAGCACTAGTGTGGATACCCCGCCGTATGGCTCCGTCTGCCGCGTTAACGATGTACAGGCGACCACGCGAAAAATAGAGAAAATGACCACTATGATAGGTTGGAATTGCGTCAAGTTCGGGGTAAACACCTGTCCAAAGTAGTACTCCGTTTGACCGGTCAATCGCTAGAATCCTTCGAGGCGCGAAGGGGTCGGGCCTTCCAAACACAAGGAGACTCTTTTGTGCAGGAAGCAAGAAAGAGGCGTTGAAAGCTGAGGCGTGCGTGAGCTCGGTGTCACATTTCCAGCGTATTCGTCCCGTGTCTTGGTCTAAAGCGTATACACTGCCCAAAGTCGTTAAAACGCAAAATTCATCGGTTGGCGCTGATACGAGAGTCAAAATGTTTCCGTTCACATTGGCTCTCCAAAGCTCTTCACCCGTTCTAATTGTTTTGCCCACTAACTGTTTTGGAGCGGCCGCGAAGCAGCATGTGCTACCTGAAGCGGCGATTCGAGAATCCGCGCTGGCGGACTCCTGCCAGAGAATGTGACCGTCTTTTTCGTCAAGAGCGAAAATCTGCCACCCTTTGCCAAATGCGACTACAGCTTCGGAAGATAGGATTATTCCGGGATGCCGTCGGGGGGAACTTAGAACATGATCCCAAATATGTAGGCCTGTTTCTTTGTCGAAAGCGCTCAGATCTCCGCTTTCGCCGAGCAGAATTATGGCCATACTACCCACTAATGGGGATTGAATGGGCGTACTGCTAATGGGCACATACCATTGTATAGATCCGGTTTTCGACGAAAGAGAAACTAAATGTCGATCATTGGTCAGAACAATCACGCTGTCATCGGTGAGTGCCGCGGGAGAAAAAGATGCATCTAAGACCGGAAGGTTCGTCGTCCATTCCGTGCTGAAAAGGCGTCCCAATGCGGGCGAGGTGAGGATGGACGCAGGTTCTTGGCGGTCGTCTTGAGCAGTAGCGTTCGCGATCGATAGCAAGAGGAAACCGAGTAGGAGTAAACCACGAAGCCTACTGGGGCCTTGCCTTGAGCACGTTGTCCGCTTCGCTACCCCACGAATTATTGCCCCCTCTTGGATCATCGAAAAAATAGATTTCTCCCCACTGAACACTCAAAGTCTAAACCATTCCAGCGGCCTAACGCTAGCTTATGCTCTGCTTTAACGCCACCTTAACCGGTCCTGCTCGCCCCCTTGAAACGTTTCTGAAACCTTCCAGCGCTTTAGCCCGATGTCACAAGTCGCCCCAAGTAGCCGGCCAGGGGCAGGGTTAGCCGGGTAGACACTCGGCGTATCGGTGTCGCGGACAGGGAGGAACTGCCGTACTCGAGACGGTACGGAAATCCTTTCTGGGACGCCGGAGGACTGAGCTATGTCGAATTGGCCAAAGTTCGCGCACTATGAGGAATTTCTGGATGCGCTGCCCAACATTCTGAAGCGCGCCCTTAATTACAGCTGTCTATCGCGTCGTTATGGTATCGATTCGGAAGAAGTGTATAGCCGAATGCTTGGAAAGATACAGAAGAACTGGCACCGGATTCCAAAGCAGGTTGGTCAATCCACGTATCTGTGGCAAATCTTTCGCAGTTGCCTCTTTGAGGAAATAAAGTCTGTGCGTCGAAGCACGATTGTAGCTCCTCCAGGGAAACCCTGGGCTTTGCAAAGCCTGGATCTGCTGTCAGAAACGGCGGTCGTAGATTCAGATCGTGGCCTCGACTTTCGTGAAGTGGCTGAAGCAATCGAGAAACTCCAGAAGGATTATCCCGTTCACACGCGAATACTCGCCCTCCGTGGGGTATTCGATTGGAAATGGGCAGAAATCGCCGCAGCTGTGGAGCTCTGCCAAAGGACCTGCCAGAACTACTACCGCGATATCAGGAATGTCTTTTGCGAACGTTATCCACACCTTCGAGAACTATTGAACGAAACGTAAAGCGACGAGTGGAAGAGAACGGTTCTGTTCTTCATGCCAAGATGCGTCTATTCAAGTGACCGGGGAGCGGCCCTCTCGGCGCGGGCCGCTCCACCTGAACAGTATCTACAAACCGGAGAGGTAGGATGATCGACGGAGTGGGTGACCTAAGCGGTCGTCGCCTCGAACGCGTGATACGACGAGACCACACGATCGATGAGGAGTCCGGCCATGAATTTACTGCTGAAGTCGGGTCGGAGACGGTCGTGACTTTCGACGGGACTGTGGAAACGGTTCAGCACACCGTTCGAAAGGTGCTGGCGTGCCGTCATCTATATGAGGTTGGCATGCCATTGGTTCGGTGTGATTCCTGTACTGGCAAAGCCGGCAAGCCGATGTATGTTTGTGAGAATTGCGCGATTGTTTGCCCGGTCACCGGTTTAGTCCTGTGCCAGCGCTGTTCCCTCCTTGGTCCCGATCACCGTCGGTATAGCCCTGATGGCCTGAAACAAGCCCGGAAGATGGGGTTGTTCAATACTTCCTCATCTAGCCGGAGCCGGGACGCGACGGCCGAACCACGTTGTGGATGGTTGGCGCGATTGCTGGAATGGTGGTGAATAGGATGGCTGATGGTCGCGAAGAACGGCGCCCGACTGTGGCGGAACTCAAGCACAAAGCAATCCAAGAACTGGGTGTTGGTCCGAGTGACGCCTTATACAGAGATTTGATTCTCCTCGAACGTCACTGGAATGAGCAACTTTACGCAAGCGTGAGGCGCGCGGTGGAAAACCGGATGGGGGCCCGCGCGTCGATGGCACATGTTGGCGACCGCATACCGCCGCTACGCGCCTTTGCCGGCGAATTACTTATCGCGCTGGTCTATACACTGACCGGCGACCTCGCCCCTGTATTTACTCGGGCAGATCGCTTCCTGCTACATACAGTGATTGCCGGCCTTCCCGGGATGGGAAAGACTTTCCTTTGCCGCCTGCTACTGACCATGGTCGCGGCGGCATGTCCGAACGTCCGGATCATCGTATTTGACCCCAACCGCTCTTACGAGATTTTGTGTAGCGACTCGCGGGTCTGGCTCTCGGTAGCTTGGGACGCTATTAAGCTCGGACCGTTTGCCCCTCCCCCGGGTTACCCGTTACAACGTTGGATCTCCGAGAAGGTAGACCAGTTTTGCCGGGGAGAATTGATGGCGAGCCGTTACCTCTTGGCTCGGTGCTTAGACGAACTAATTGCTTCCGCGATGCACCGTGCCGCGACTACGGGGACTATCGTATACCCATCTCTTGGTGATGCACGGACTTACTTACTCGGGAAAAAATACCCCGCCTGGAGCCCGGACGAAAAGTATCGCCGAAGCCTCCACAACGTACTAGACGGACGCATTCGGACATCCGGTTCTATTTACGACTGCTCAACCGGCATGGAATCTTTGATTACAGACTCCCGAGTTCGTATTGCTACTGACGGCTTGGCACCCTTGCAGAGCATGGAGTTTTTGGTGACTCACCTCATCCACTACGCGTGCCGTCGTCGCGCTATCCAGCCGCTGGCCGAACCGCCTGAATTGCACACCGTGATTGTCCTCGAAGAAGCCCAGACGCTCCTTCAAAGGCATGGCGACAACATCGCGTATTATCAGGAATTGCTTCTAAAAGCCCGGGCACTCGGCGTCGGATTTGTATTTGTCTGCCAAGACATCAGCCGTATCGACCCGATTGTTCTGGCCGCTTGTTCCAATCATTTCATCTTCGGGCAAGCCAACGCGGACGATAAGCATACGTGCCAAAAGCTGCTGGACCTTTCTTCCCGTGAAACTGCGTTGCTTAGCGAACTCACCGTGGGCGAAGCCTTTGTCCGTTTTATTGGGCACCCAATCTTTCCTTGGCCGTTTCTTGCGAGGATCCCCGATGTCCGACTTGCCTAAATACGCCGTTCATATTCCGTCTATCGACGAATTGAACCGGATCGTTGTGCCCCGAGCGTGTCATGACGCCACCAGTACCGCCTTCCGCGGTGACGCCGACAAAGCCCACGACGCTTCCGAACCTGATTCGCACCTGGAGCGCCTGTTAACACCGGAGGCAGAACGCTTTCTCCGCCACGCCGCGGAGCCTCACCACCGAACGATGACCCTGGGAGAACGATGGGCGCAACTCGGTATTCCTTCTGGAAGTGTGCAAAAGCGCATCCTCAACGAGAATCGCCGGCAAGGCTTTATACGGCTCGAGCGTAAAGGGAAGGTTCGGTACGTCCATTTGTATGGGCGCGCGTACGACTATCTGGGATTGCCCCGGCCGACCGGTGAGGGAGTCGGCGGTACGAGCCACCAAATTGCGGTGAAACGGATAGCTGCAATACTCAAAGAACGTGGATTTGAAGTCTATACGGAACGGGAGGTCGGCGCAGCCCGAAAACGTGTCGATTTGGTTGCTTACGGGAAAGGTCGAATTCTTGGAATCGAGGTAGGGCTTAGCGATGTGAGGCAGGAAATCAAGAACTTGCGCGAAGACCTGCAAACGGGCGTGTTGGATTTCGTGTTGTTCGTCACCACCAGCCCAACCATGCTGGACAAAGTGAAAAGCGCGGTTAACGCCTATGAAGACCTTCAGGAGCAGATACACCGAATCAAGTTCTTCCTATTGGATGAAGGAGCGCGGCCATGAACAAGTCCGGCTTCCTCCGGCGAGGCATTCTACTGTTCGTCTTTGGCTGGTTCTATTCGCGGTTTGTGCTGAACGGCAGTCAATTCATTTGGGAACCTGAAGTGCGGCGGTGGTTGCACTGGCTACTCTACGCGGGAATCGCATGGGGCGTTGTGACGCTCCTGGCGGAGCGGATTGGGCGTGGGGATAACTCAAAGGACGAGCAGACCGATGGACGAGAATGAGGCGACTATGAATATCGAGCGGCAGGCTGTGACCGCTCCAATGAATTGTTCCTGTACGGCAGTCCAGTTCGCGTGCCATTCCATCGCGGGAATGCGGAGATACAATGAGGACGTTGTAGCTGTTTCGCAAAACGTTACTCATCGTGGCCAGGTTCTGACGATCGCCGTACTCTGTGACGGCATGGGCGGCCGTCGAGGCGGGAGGTCCGCGGCCGAGTTGGCAGCCCAAACGTGCTTATCGGAAACCATCCGCAAGGCGTTTCTGTCTTCTTCCGACTCTCTGGAACAAGACGTCCCCGAGATCCTGCTATCGGTTTTACAGACGGCCAATATTGCGGTGCTTGCCGCAGCATCCAAATCCCCGGATCTCCGGGACATGGGCACCACGCTGGTAACCTGCGTCGTTATCGGAAACACCCTCTACGTTGCAAGCGTCGGCGATAGCCGGTGTTATCTGTACAGGGAAGCGACCCTTGAACAGCTCACACACGACGACAGTTTTGTCCAAATCCTCGTCGACTTGGGGCAACTGTCTCCCCAAGAAGCGGAAAGCCATCCGCGCGCTAATGAAATTACGCGCTGCATAGGTGCGGTCGATGCGCTGGATGATGTCAGTGTCATCGTTCAGCCCCTGCAACCGGGCGACCGTGTCTTGTTGTGCTCGGATGGACTATGGAAGGACGGGGAGACGGACATCCATACCGTGTGTGCCTCCTTGTCCACTCAACCGTTCAGTGAGGGGACGATTCGCCAGGCAGTCACGGAACTGACGGAAAAGGCCTTGGAACGCGGCAGTGACGACAACATTAGCGCGGCGCTCCTTTGGCTCGGTACGTGTTAATCCACCGCACCATGCGCGTGAGCTAAGTCAAGCAGAATTCACAAAGGAGAACTAATCATGGCCAGTGGGAAATGTCCGGAATGCGGCACCGCTTTTGGCAAAGCCGCGAAGTTCTGCAAAAACTGTGGCCAGGCCTTGACCGATGGAGGACCCACTTCCGGCAGTGAGGACGTATTGACGGATGCCGCGCTCGACAACCTTGAGAAGGTCCCATTGGATACGGTGTCGAAACCGCCGGCAGAACCCGACCTTGGCGCCGAAGCTGAAACCGAGTCAACCGGGGAGTTGTTTGATGACGCAAATCCACTTCCTGGGTCCGCCGAACGCGAAATCGCCCGCTTCACCGTGGAAATTCTAAACGGACTGGCGGCAGGACGGAAGGTGCGGATGAACGACGGGGTAACGATGGTTGTCGGTACGGGTGCCGACGCCGACCTGGTCCTTAATGACGAGTGTATTTCCCGAAAACACGCGGCAATTCATGTTCGAGAAGGCAAGGTGAGTTTGGAGGACCTGGAAAGTACCAATGGAACCTTCTTGCGCGTGGAGCGTTCGTGCGAACTGTACCCCAACGATGTCGTCGTTATTGGGAACACCGTACTGCGAATCGGAAAGGAGTAATCATTCATCATGGCCTTTCGATTGGTATCCGGAAGTACTATTGGCTATTACAGGATTGACGAGTACGTCCGCACGGGTGGGGAAGGCGACTTGTACAGCGCCGTTCGTGTGGACGGAAGACGAGTCGCTCTGAAGCAATTGAAGTTTAGTGTATCGGACCCACGGAATGCGGAATTGGTCAATCGGGCGTTGCGCCTCAAGGGGCTTATCGGCATGCATTCCCCTTTCGTATGTGAGACTTATGACATGTTTACCCACGATGATCTCCTATACGACGTGATGGAATGGGTTGAAGGTCGTTCATTGGATACGATTTTGGCTGAGCGAGGCAGCCTGTCTACGGACTGGCTCGTACCCATTTTGGGAAATGTATTTGAGGGACTCGCCTGGCTCCATAGTCACGATATCATCCATCGCGACATCAAGCCGGCCAATATCATTGCGATTGATGGCACAGGGGGTAGCCAAGCAAAACTCGTCGATCTCGGGATTTTTCTTGATCGGCGACTCCCACGAGTCACGTGCGCGGATGGGTTTGTCGGTACGTTGGAGTATGTCGCACCCGAGATGCTCTTGGGCGTTGACGGCGAGGTAGACGCGCGGACCGATCTTTATTGTGTGGGTGTTACGTTGTTCGAATTGCTCACGGGAAAACTACCCTTTCCGGAATCTCGCATCCCCATCAGCCGCACCTTTATCGATAGCGTGTTAGCTCCAATTCGGCCCTCCATGCGCGCACATACTAAGACGATTCCGGATTCTATCGACCGCTACGTACAAAGACTCATGAGCGTGAATCCTGACGATCGGCCTTCCAGCGCCGAAGAGGCGTGGGAAGAGTTGCAGCGGGCGGTATCCGAGATAGTGCGTCCTGAAGATGTGGTCGTTTCCGTGACGGCGACGACTGGGACGTCAGTAACTTCCGGGGTTTCCCTCCGTGTAGGAAATATCTCGATTGAATGTGGACCGTTGGCGGGAAACGCAATTGCGGTCTCCAAGAAAGGTATCACCCTCGGCCGGGCCGCATTGAACCCGGATGACTCGAGCATTTCGCGATTCCACATCTGCGTCAAGCCGCGGAAACGAGGACTCGTGGTGCGCGATTTGGGGTCAATGAACGGTCTGATCTACCGGGGGAAGCGCACACGGCGTGTCCTGCTTCCACCGGGCGAATCGGTCCTGATCGGAGAGACCGAGATTCGTTTCAACGACTGAGGTTGCGAAACAAGGAGATTCATTCATCATGACTACCAAAACCGGTTCCATCCTACAGCGTGTTACCCGACGGGTACTCATGCCTGTGTCGAGATCACAACCACCGAAACCCAAGGGGCCCGTGGTTGCGATAGCCCTCTACGTCCTGCTGGACGCAACTGGTTCCATGGCTGCGGCGATTTCTGGTGTCATCAAGGCATTGCTTCGTATGGTAGATATCTTCGTGGCATCGCAGATCGTTCCCACTTTGGGGCTCGTCGTCTTCCGTGACGAGAAGTAT
The DNA here is from genome assembly GCA_964632865.1 of uncultured Nitrospiraceae bacterium. GTDB lineage: Bacteria > Hydrogenedentota > Hydrogenedentia > Hydrogenedentales > SLHB01 > JAHDWY01. Next base: position 4,321 of record CAZWDH010000087.1, on the reverse strand, counting down.
GGGGAACAACCTCTCGTGCTTCCGCTGGGCTCGCGCCCAGAGGAAATCTGCAACCTCCTGAAGAGGACAACGGCGGACGGCGGCGGCGATGAGCCGGAATCGTCGTTGCCTGCCATCATGCGTGCCTTGGACCAGATGCAGCACGCGGAGCCAGGTGTGAAGAGAATCATCTTGCACATAACGGATGCACCGCCGCACGATCCCGAGAACGGCCACACGTCCAAATCCGTCCTAGAGGCCTTGAAGCGACACCAGGCTGTCTATTTCGCGTGCGCGCCGGCCATCGAGCCGTACAAATCGTTCGCCAACGTAACCGGCGGGACACTCTTCCAGCTAGAGGAGGACATGAGCGCGGACACCTTCAGAGATCTATTGCTGAACGTCGCACATCAGACGGTGGCAACGGTGCGGAGTTCCGGTCCAGCGATCAGTGACGAGGCCCGCGCTTTGCTGAAGAGCGTCGCTGCCAAGGACCGTCAATGAACAAGCGGTTTCCATGCCTCAGGTGTTGGGCCGACCTGCGCTCGAGGGATCGGGTATGCCGGAAGTGCCGGAAAGCGGTGGTCCAGGTGATTGACGACCGGTTCGAACTGAAACAGTGCCTCAAACGGGTCGAAGAGGAAGCAGCGTTTCTTGCCTCGGATCGCATGAATCGACGAGACGTCTTTGTACGTGTAGGCCATCCCGCCGCAAGGAAGACCATCACGGACGCACTGGCGCGGGAAGCTCGGACCATTCGGGATCTTATGGGAACACCCGGAATACCGTCGTTTGTGCACGCGGGGACCTTGCGCCAGACTGGTGGCCTATACACGGCCCAGGAGTTTGTCTACGGCGTGCCGTTGGCAAGAGCGCTGCGCAACGAAAGCGCGACTGGCCGTGTCGAGATCTTGGTGAACGCCTTCGCTCCTGTTATGGCGCTTTCGGAAGTTGGTTTGGTTCATGGCGCTCTGTCGCTGGATCATTTCATGGTCACCGGAGACGGTGAAATCGTGTTGTTGGATTACCGTCAGGTGCGAAAGAACGGGGAGCGGTCCGGTGGTACCGGTAAGCCGGGTTACGCGGCGCCGGAACAGTGGAATACGATGCAACCCCTCACGCTGGCAACGGATGTTTTTGGGATGGGGGTGCTTCTCTACCGGGGACTTACGGGGTGCTTCCCTTACGGCCGCAAAACCCCTGGAGGTCGGCCCGCGCTTCCTCGTAAACCTTCTCTCGCGTGTTCGGAGATCACGGACGTCGTGGACGACATTATCTTGCGCGCGGTGGATTTTGATCCGGACAACCGCTTCGCGTCTCCCCGGGAACTGCATGGTGCCTTGACGACTACCTTTGGGAGCGACACGGTACCGGATGCGTTCGAATGCGGATTCCCGTCGTCCCTGCAGTGTGTTGTGGCGGCTTCGGCAACGACCGCCTTTCGCGTGGCGCGCACCACGGCTGTCGGTCTTTGGTATGGAGCACGCGGACTGTGGTGGAGTACCCGGACGACGGCGAAGTTCATCAAAACCTATCCGCGCGTCGCTGTCGTGGCTATCGCAATACTTGGGTTTATGGCATTCGCTTCTCGAGCGCTGCCTTTACAGTCGACGCGGCCCAAGCGCAGCTCTGTCGACGTCACGGACGCTGCGCCCGGAGATGCAGTGGTGGATGCTCCCGTTCTACCGACGCCACCGGCGCCGACGAGTATGCTGCAGATCCTGACCTGGCCGGTGTCGACCGTCTATCGCGATGGCAAGGTCTTGGCGGAAGCACCCAGCCGAACAGTGCAGCGGATCCCCAGCGGAGAGCAACGGCTCGAGTTGGTTTCAAAGCGGGGCGAGAAACGCATGCTCACCATCAATACCCGGCCGGGACGACGATACGTGCTCCAGTACAACTTCGATACAAAAGACTTCAACGTGGAGGAGACCTCATCATGAAACACACGTTTTGCGTGATGCTGCGCGCCCTCTGGATGCTGTCTCTGACGGGTTGCGCAACGTACGATCTGCCGTATGTTGAATCGGTTCCGGAGCATGCGGGGAGGCAGACCGCTTTGCCGACACCTGAGAAACCGATATCGGCAAAGCCGGTAAGGGAACAGAGCAGCGCGACAAATGCTCCGCCACCAAAAGTCAACACTACGCCTCGCGGTAATTCCATACCGCAGGGCTCTGCAGTCGATGTTGAGCCGTTGCCGCCACCTCCGGCATCCGTGGATACGTACAAACCCGGCCCACGGGAACTCGACGCTAGGCGTCCTACCGCACCGGAGAAGCGCGTCGCGGACTTCCAGCGTATCTTTGAACTTGGCGATGGAGACAATTCGACTGCCCAACTTGCGGACGCGAGTCCAGTGAGGCCTGGCGTTCGCCCTCCGGCAAAAGGCATTCCGTATTGGTCCCGTGAGTATGACGGCCCGGATGAGGGCGACACGACCCCCCAAGAGACGGCCGAGAGTAATAACGGATCTCGTGAAGAGACCCCGGCGTTCATTACATGGCCCAGCCCCGTGAGGTTACCTCCTATCACGGAGCGGTTGTGGCTGAAGTACCGTGCGTTCGAGTTTTCTGCAGTGATCGCGCTGGCAATGGAGACAGTCGCGCGAACGGAAGACGATCCGTTTGCATACGCTACGGCGTGTACCCTCGCTGCGGCCTCGGCTTACCTGGTTGACGACACGCGTCAGGCACGGTCTTTCCTTGCCCGGTCAGTCGTAGCCTGCCCCGCGACACGCCCTGACCCCAGGATCTTTACCTCGGGTTTTTGTTCTATGTACCGGGACACGGCACGGCAACTGGAAGAACGTCGAGGTATACGCTGACCCGCGGCGCGGCGAGTTCCGGCACGTATCGCAGTCGTTGGACGGGTTCCGGATTAGCCGGTTCGGAAAGGATACGAACTCCGATTGATTCTGACGGGCCCTAAGAATTGGCCAGGTGGTGTATGAGATCGCCAAACAAGAATCAAATCGCCGAGAGAATTACGGACGAGCAAATTGCGTTGTTCTTTGCAACCTTTGTTCGCAGGGAAAAACCATTCTTTGTGCAGCAACGAAACGGTACATATCGCCGAATCGACCGAGCGTTGAATACAGGCCATGTACGCGCACACCTAACCGGAAGTGTCACGTTGGCTTTGTTACCGGGAGAGGACTCCATGACCTCGTTCGCGGTCGTGGACATTGATCGGGCCAGTCCGGACGCCGTCGTACCGGTCTGGCATCAGTGCGATGCGTTGGGGATTGACGCTCTAACAGTCTATTCAGGGCGAAAGGGATTCCATGTGCTGGCCTTCTTCAAAGAGCCTGTGTCATTGGCCCTCGCTCAGGATATCGTCCGATATCTAGCTGGGACGAATGAGGTATGGCCCCGGCAGCGGGTGATCCGCCTTGGGGCTTGTGGTAACGCCATCAAAGCGCCCTTCGGCATGCATCGCGTCACCGGTAACTGGTGTGTGGCCGTAAATCGCGGATTCGAAACAATCAACGACCCGTGGCCGGTACTCCACGCAATTCGCCGAGTGGACGCCGTTGCGGCATTGGCGGAAATTAACAAGAAACGTGGGAATGTCGCAAGTGTCGGCGGACATGTGGTACCGGAGCTCCCGTGCCACGTGCGGCCGTGTCTGAATCGTGAGTGGCGTAACGGTACGGAACGCGGCAAGCGAAATGAAGTCGGGTTTGCGTTGGCCGCCGAGTTCAGGCGAGTTGGGCTTGTTGAGGTTGAGGCATTGGACCGACTGGAGTACTGGAACCGGCAATGCTGCCCTCCCGTTTCTTTGCGTGAGTTACGTTCGTTGTGCCGATCCGCGTATGCCGCACCCCAACCCTACGTGTTTGGTTGCAGTCCCCATGGTGCATTGCGCCGGCTGGTTGGATGCACCGGCGATGGTGAATGTTTCGTTGGTTCTCCATCCGTACAGGTGGATGTTGCCGGAAAGCCAGGCACGAGAGAAGGCAATCCGGTTGGGTCGGAAAACTCACAATTGGAGTTGGGATGGAATTGAGTGCTTGCGAAGCGAGCACACGATCGAGGTTCGGATAGCGCGTTGTCTGGTATTCGGAGCACCGCGTTGCTGGAACGTGGACAAAGTCAGGTGAGAGCCAACGAGATCCATATTCATCGTTCGATGACCTGTGTTCAACGTAGGAGTTTGTATCCCATGGAATTGATGACGCGCAAGGAAGCCGCTGCAAAGCTGAAGATTGGCGTGCGCACTCTGGACCGGCGGCTCGCAAGCGGTGAATTGAAGTGCTATCGCCTGGGGGATGGGTCGCGCGCCCCCGTCCGGATTTCCGAGGAACAGTTGCGCGCGTATCTGGACGATGGTGCCTGCA
>CAZWDH010000086.1:0-23254 GCA_964632865.1 uncultured Nitrospiraceae bacterium | reverse complement strand
TCGTCATCGATGACCCAGACGATGGCGTCTTGCGGTTTGCCGCCGCGATCCTCGAACGTCTCGCGACGGACCAGGCCCTTGCCCTCGTCGACCTCGAACGATTCGCCCACCTCCAGCTTGGTTGCCTTTTCCCACCACGGCTTTGCGTCAAGACGAAGCCCGCCGGTTTCGGTCAACGCTGTCTCCTGCATCCACCAGGGACCCTGCGCGCCTTGGTCAAGTTTGAGCGCGTCCGTTTGGCCATACGCGAACGAAGCAACGAGGCAACTCAAGGTCAGTGCATTCAACACTCGGATCATCCATCTTCTCCTACAACGCTTTCGCGTCGATCTTGTCGAACTCTTCCAGGGCCGCGCGGTGGTAGCAGTAGATGTGACCGTCTTCCGCGCCGACGATGAGATCGAGTTTCTCGTCGCCGTTCCAATCGTAGGCTTGCGCGGCGGTTGTGTGGCCCGCAAGTTTGCGCCCCGGGAAATCGCCGCGCCACACGAAGGTCTCGCCGCCGGTATTCTCAAACCAGCCCGTGTTCTGCGTGTTGCGGATGAGATCCATGTCGCCGTCGCCGTCCCAATCGACGAGATGGATCTTCGCGCGCCCGCTCTTGCCGCCTTCACGCTCGTTCAGGCGCAAGGGCTGGCCGTCTTCGCCTTTGAAGATGCGATCGCCCGGCGCGAACTTGGGCCCGCCCAGCGACCGGAACAGCGCGAGATACCCTTCGTGGTCCACGAGGATGAGGTCGGTATTGCCGTCCTTGTCCCAGTCCATGGCTTGCGGACGCGTCCGCCATTGCACGACGAGATCGGTGGAACCCGGCTTCCACCAGTTCCACGCGGGATACTTAGGCTCGTCCGACCACATCACCTCGACCCGTTGCGGCGCCGTGATGCCGCCGCGGTCGTCCGCGATCTCAAAGTATTCGATGCGCCCGATGATGGAGTTGTAGATCACATCCAGCTTGCCGTCGCCCGTAATGTCCCCGAGCACCGGCACGGTGTATCCCCACTTTTCCTCGGCGGGTCCCTGAATGCTGCCGTTGTATCCCGCCATGATGCGGAAAGGCGTGTTCATGATGGAGAGATCGCGGCCTTCGCGATACTCGCCGTTGGTCCAGCGGAACAGTTCGATGTAGCCGGCCGTGTTGCCGCAATAGAGGTCCCGCGTTTCCGGGTGAATCCACGGCGTCACCAGTCCGCCGGACTTAATCGCCGGGTTTAACTCTTTCAAAAACCGCTCGTCGCTGAAATGCGGCGCGCCCCGCGACATGCCGCGGTTCAGGCACACGCTCACGCGTCCATCTTCCGGACCGACAACAAGATCCGGTAGTCCGTCCATGTTCCAGTCGCACTCGATGGCGACGAACATGCAGAGGTCGATCTGCAACTTGCCATTCGCCGTCATGACCGGTCGCGGCGCGGCGAGACGCGGCACGGTGCGCGTGCCCACGTTTTCAAAGTAGGTGAACTCATCGCGGAACTCGCCGCAGATCAGATCCAGATCGCCGTCCGCATCGAAGTCGGCGATGCAGGGCCCCGGTTGGCCATAGACGTCGATAGGCGTGTCGTCGGCTTCCAGCCGGACGCCCTCGACGAACTTCGGTTCTTCCGCGGTGCCGATGTTCTTGAAGAAATGCACGTAACCGTGAAGGGGACCGTTGGTCCAGTTCCCAGTTTCGTCGTAGGCCTGATCCCAACCGTACTCTTCCCAGTCGTTCGACGCGCCGATGATGTCGAGCAACCCGTCACCGTCCCAATCCACCATGCGCGTCTGGAAATTCCGGAGCTTCTCTTTGGGTTGTTTGACCGGCCCCTCCATCTTCTTACTCATCCCATTAGCGCGAATGTCGTCGTAGTAGTCATTGCCCGCCATCAGGTCGAGCTTGCCGTCGCCATTAACGTCGCCCAGCACGCCCATCCAGACCCCGTCGCCCAACCGCTCGCCGCGCTCGAAGACGCCGCTTCGGTTTTGCAGATACACGTACGTGCCGCTCTGGGGCACGTCAGGACAGCTCAGCACGAGGTCCCAATCGCCGTCGCCATCCCAATCAACGGGCGAGACGTGGGACCAGAGTCCAAACCCGAGATCCGTCACGACGCTGCTGTGCCCGTAGTCGAGCATGTCCTCCGCGCCCACGAACACGGGCGGTGCCTGGGGCGCGTCGGGATTCGGCACGATGCGGTATACATGCGGTTGCGTGGCATCGTCGATGCGGTTCCAATACACGTACCGCTTGTCGCGGTGCTGTTGAACCTTCGCCCGAATCTGCTCGCTGGTCGCTTCATCGAAGACCGTCGCGGTCAACACATCGGCGCCTACTTCATAACGCACCGGCGCGCTTCGCCAAGCCTGGCTGAATGCCGGGGCTTCCACGCGGATCTGTCCCATCGCCATCAACAACGCACATAACAACATGAGTCGGCTCCCCTCAATTCTCGCTGCGAAAAACCCATGGTAACGCATCCGCGCCGCGAGTTAGTAGTTGCATCCCGCGCGCGGAATGCCGAAGATGTCGCGCGTGGAATGCGCACGCAGAAAGGAAAGCTGAGCATGAACAGAAACTGGCTCGTCCCCGTCGTCGCGGTCATCGCGGTTCTCGTCACGGGATGTGCGACTACCGGCAGGGCCGGCGAAAGCCCCGCAGGTTTCATTACGAAGTCGATGGACGTGAATGGTGTTGCTCGAACCTACGTGGTCTACGTTCCCGAGGACTACACGCCCGCGGAGGAATGGCCCTTGGTCGTGTTTCTGCACGGCATGGGAGAGCGGGGGAGCGACGGCCTCATCCAGTCCGAGGTCGGAATAGGTACGTCGATTCGACGTCACAAAGATTGGTACCCCTGCATCGTCGTCATGCCCCAATGTCCGAAGGACAAGATCTGGACCAGTGCCTTCGACCACATCGATGCGGCGATTCAGGCCGCCAAGACCGACTACCGGATCGACGACGACCGCATCCTGCTGACGGGGCTTTCCATGGGAGGCTTCGGCACCTGGGCCTACGGCGCGTTGCACGCAGACACCGTCGCCGGGCTCATGCCGATCTGCGGCGGTGGACAGGAAGAAGACGCGCCCGCTCTCGCCAAGGTACCCATCTGGGCCTTCCATGGCGCAGTCGACAGCGTCGTGTCCGCCGACGAATCACGTTCCATGGTAGAAGCGGTGATAGCAGCAGGCGGCGACGTCCGGTACACGGAGTATCCGGAAGTCGACCACAACTCGTGGGACCGCGCCTACGGTGATGCCGATGCCATCGCGTGGCTACTCGCGCAGCGCAAGTAAGATGATCGCATAAGAAAGCCGCGAGGCCGATACACTCGGCCTCGCGGCTTCAGGTTCTTTCGACTATCTCGCGGCTATACGCCCTCAACTGTCATGGTCGTGACGCGCCAGACGCCGTCGGCTTCTTTCGTCATTGTGAAACCGAGCGTAGCGCTGCCAAAGGAGGCCATCAGTTCGACCGGATAGACGCTCGCCGTGTCGCCATCGATCTTCGTCTCCGCCGTTTCCAGCGTTACCTTCGCGCTGTCCAGCGTGCCGTCGTTGAAGGCGCCCTTCAGGAAGCTGAGCATCTGGTCCTTGTTGCCGTACTCATAGTGGCTGAACTCGTCGGAGATCGCCAGCGCGATCTGCTCGGCATCCTTCTGTTCCATGCCCACTTTCCATTTGGCCAGCGAGTCGGCAATCAGTTCCTCATCGGACGGCCCCGTGGCGCCGGTGGCGCAGCCGCCGACGAGCACCGAAATCGCGAAAGCAGCAGACATCATGAGAATTGCAGATTTACGCACGTTCCTACCCTCTTTTCGTTCATGTACCCCAGACTGATTCCGAATCGTTCCGCATCAAGACGGAATTCGCCTCCATACTATACGTAGAGAGTAGGACCGTTGCAACTGGTTCATTGCAACAGGAGCGGCGTGCGCTTAGCCGGTGACGAGGAAGTCGGAATAGCGGTCCGGCACCCGGTTGGGTTTGTACACCAACACCGTTTGGGCTTCCGATGCCTCGTATCGGATCCCTGTGTCGTCTTCCTCTGTGCGGACGGTGTCCTTGCCGAGTAAACCGACTGTTTCGAGCAGCTCTTCCGGGCTGGGAAATCCCCGCGTGAAGCCCGCAACCTCGCGGCAGAAACCGTCGCTGGACATGACGAAATCCAACCCAGTGAACGCCTCCGGCAAGTTCGCCGTTTCCACGCGATACATGATGCGACGCGGTGGCGCTGAGGCCGGGTCTTCGCCTTCCGCCGGGCCGCCGCACCAGCCGGTCGGCGAGCCCAGAATCCCGACGATCTCGTCCTCCGATTTTCCTAAGTACCCTGCCACGTGGCTTTTGGGGTGGCCTAGCCCGCACGAGGTGCACATGAGGACAAGTAAGACAAGGGCGAACCAACAGCGCAATTTCGTAGCCATGACATCAACTCCCGGGCGTTGGGTCGAAATCCGGGATTCGATCTGGGCGGTTTCGTTGCGGCGGGGAGGCTGCGCAGCAGAGTGATAATGGCGGTCGAACAAACGAATTGCGCGACCTGTCTTCCCCCGACCCCTGTAAACCGACATGATCATACCCGGATTCCTCCGCACGGTCCCTGATTCCTGCGGTTCAATCCGATACACGAAACGCATCGCATTAGGGTGTCGCCACACCCAGTGGAAGTATTATAGCAAAGAAAATCCCGATTATCGCTGAATGTCTTCCCAGGGTGAATTATAAGACTCTGAGTATCTTTAGTTTACAAAATTCTTGTACCCCGTAAATTTTCAACATATATTCACCATTTTCCACTGGATCGGGGATACCACCATGATCGTTCGACCTTTCGAAGACGCCGATGAAGACGCTGTGATCGACCTGTGGTCGCGCTGCGGACTGCTCCGGCCGTGGAACGATCCCCGAAAAGACATCGCGCGGAAAAAGAACGTCCAGCGGGAACTGTTTCTGGTCGGCGTCGCCGGCGGCCGTATCGTGGCCGTCGTGATGGCCGGCTACGAGGGGCACCGCGGCTGGATCAACTACCTCGGCGTGGATCCGGAGATGCGTCATGCGGGGTACGGCCGGGCGATCATGGACGAAGCGGAGCGCCGGTTGCGCGCCATGGGCTGTCCCAAGATCAACCTTCAGGTTCGCCGCGAAAACACGGTCGCCGTGGCCTTCTATGAGCGGCTCGGATTCGTCGAGGACCAGTGCCTGAGCTTCGGCAAACGGTTGGAACCCGACGATTGAGGAGACTAATTTGTAGAATCGGTCGGTGTCAGGCATTGTGAAGTCCTTCTGCAGGTGTGGCATCGGTGGTATGAGAGAGGGACAATCAATGGCTGATATCCACGAAATCGCTCCGGACGTATTCCGCATCAGTGTCTTCGTCAAAGACTTCGATTTGCAGTTCAACCATTTCCTCGTGCGCGACGAGGAACCGCTCCTCTACCACGCGGGCATGCGGCGCATGTTTCCCGATTTGCACGAGGCCGTCACACAGCTCATCGATCCCAAGACGCTGCGGTGGATCAGTTGGAGCCACTTCGAGGTCGACGAGTGCGGCGCGCTGAACCATTGGCTCGAAGCCGCGCCCAACGCCGTGCCCGCGTGCAGCGTGGTCGGCGCCATGGTGAACCTCAGCGATTTCTCCGACCGGCCGCCCCAGGGCTTGGCGAAGGGGGATGTGTTGGAGACCGGCAAGTACCGGTTCCGGTTCCAGCCCACGCCGCACCTGCCCCACGGCTGGGACGCGGGCGCGTTGTTTGAGGAGTCGCAGGGCATCCTCTTCTGCTCGGACCTCTTCCATCAGACCGGCGAGCGGGAAGCGGTCACGAATTCGGACGACGTACTCGGCCGCACGCGGGACGCCATGATGCACTACCAGGCGGGGCCCTTGATGGAATACCTGCCCTACACGCGACACACCCGGCGCCTGCTCGGCGAACTAGCGGCTTTCGAGCCGAAGACGTTGGCCATCATGCACGGGTCCAGCTACACCGGCGACGGCGGAAAACTCCTGCGGGAATTGGACCCCATCCTCAGCGAGGTCTACGGCACCGAGGGAGTGTAGGGGACGAACAAAATTCGAAATCCGAAGCACGAAATCCGAAACAAATCCTAATGTTCGAAATGGCGGGTGCGCAAAACGGCGCACCCATTTGAATTCCTTCCACCTCTCGGCGCCACGTGTTGCCCGTCCAGGTGGCTTGGGCGTCCTCGCCCAAGGTCAAGTCGCCTTGACAGTCTCGGGGTAAGATGGTATCTTACCTCTATGAAGACTACCATCTCCAGCAAAGGGCAAATTGTGATGCCCGTCGAGTTCCGTCGTGAAGACCAAATTGAGACCGGACAGGAATTCGAGATAGAACGTATCAAGCGGGGCGAGTATGTCCTACGACGGAAGACGCCCCCTCGAAACGAAGGACTTATGGACCTCCTGTTGGCTTGTCCGGTGAAGGACTGGTTCGTGTCCGCGGACCGAAGTGAAACGACGGATGACATCCGATCATTAGATATCGAATGACCTATCTCGTTGACGCGAACGTGCTCAGTGAACCGACCCGGATTGATCCGAATCCACAAATCGTCGAATGGCTGTCCGCCAATGAGCGGAATTTCGCGGTAGATCCCATCATTTTGGGCGAGATTCGAATCGGAATACTTTTGCTCCCTCATGGTCGCAAGCGGACGAATTTGACGGAGTGGTTTGACGAGTTGCTGCGCACGATTGAGTGCATTCCATGGGATCACGCTGTTAGTGCCCGCTGGTCGGAACTGGTCGCCTCGCTCCGCCGCAAAGGGCAAACGCTACCCCTTTTGGACAGCATGATCGCTGCGACGGCGTTGTCTCACGACCTTATAGTGGCAACGCGTAACGAAAGTGACTTTCGCCGGGCGGGTGTCAAGGTTCTCAATCCATTTCTGTAGCACTTACTGGCGGAATCCTTACTTTTATCCGCGCAAATCTGCGCTATCTGCGGACGACTCCAGTTCTTCAATCGGTGAAATCGGTGCAACTCCGCCCCGGCGTAGCCTCCAGCGGAGCCAGCGTCGGTGGACGATCTCAGATTTCGATCTTCCACGGTTCCCGCATGGGCCTTGCCAACATTGCGTTTGCTTCGTCGTCGTTCTCGAATTGTTCCTCGCCGGGGTTCCATCGCAGTGGCCGGTTGAGACGCAGGCAAATGTTCCCGATGTGGCAGATGGTCGTCGACCGGTGCGCGATCTCGGGCGGGGCGATGCACTGTTCCCGCGACCGTACGCAATCCAGGAAGTTCCGGTGGTGCGGATTCCAGTGGGCGTAATCCTCTTGGGCAAAATCCGCGCCTTCCAGCAACGATGCCGGTTCCGCCTTCACGTTTCCGAAATCGTCCACGCTGATCCAGCCTTCGGTCCCCTCGAACTTCACCGCGCGCGGATCGTGATCGTGCATGATAAGCCGAACGCCGTTCGCGTAGGTGCACGTGATGCCGTGGTACACGGACGCGTTAAATAGACTACCCTTCTGCGGCCAGACCGCCCAGCCCTCGTAATCGATGGGCCCCGTCAATTCCGAATCGTTGCCCCATTGCGCGAGGTCGTTGAAATGGGCGCCGATATCCGTCAACTGCCCGCCGGAGTAGTCGTAGATCCACCGGAACGATCCGAAGCAGCGCCGCTCCGTATAGGGCGCAGACGGCGCCGGGCCGAGCCACATCTCGTAATCGAACCCCTCTGGCACGGGCTGCTCCGCCGGCGATTCCCAGTCTCGCCCAATGGACAGGTTCGTGTGGATGGTGTGTATCGTGCCGAGCTTGCCGCTGCGCGCGATGTCGACGGCGTAGCGGAAACAGGGGATGCTCCGCCGTTGCGTGCCGCTCTGGTAAACCGTGTTGTACTTCTTCATCGCCTCGACCACGAGCCGCCCTTCGGCGACGGTCAGCGAGATGGGCTTCTCGCAATAGAGATCCTTGCCCGCCTTCGCCGCTTCGATGGAGATGAGCGCGTGCCAATGATCCGGCGTGGCGATGAGCACCGCGTCGATATCGTCCCGCGCGATGACCTCGCGCCAGTCCTGCGTCATGGTGCAATCCGTATTGCCATACGTCTCGTCGATATGCGCTTTTGCGCGTTCCATGCGGAACGTGCCCGCGTCGCACAACGTGATGAACTGCACATCGCTGTGGGCCGTGAAGTTCACGATGTCCAGCGTGCCCATGCCCCCCGTACCGATGCCCGCCATCACGATGCGCTCGCTCGGCGCCGTCGTGTCCCCCAACCCCAACACACTCGACGGCACCACCTGCGGCCCCACCCAAGCCGCCCCCGCGGCCAGGCTACTGCGCTTCATGAACTGCCTGCGTGATACCGTCTGCGTCATGGTGAGACCCTCCCGGTATGTTTGAGGAAGAACTGTACGGCATGTTCCGGATACTTTTCGAACTCGACCTCGTACTCATCGGAACTCGAACCGTGCGGTGAGTCCGGCCAAGCGGTCTCGACTTCAAACCCGGATTCCTGCAGGCTCTCGGCGAATGCTCGCGCGCTACTGAACCGGGTGTCGAGCGTGCCGCACATGACGAGAAATGGAACGGCGTTCGCCCCATCAGCCGCGGGGAGTCCCGCGACGTCGGCCGTCCGGGTGTCGAACAGATCACGCAACCGATCCGGGATCTTCGTCGCGTTCTCGGAATTGGAGAGAAAGGCTTTCGGGTCCTTCACTTCGCCGTATTCCTCGATCAGCAGCCGACCGTCCGGCGTGGTCCAGGTTCCCGCCGCGAAGGGGGCGCAGGCCAGCACCATGTCGGGATTGGCCAAGGCGAACCGGTGGGCAAACTGTCCGCCCATGGAATACCCGTTCAACAGGATCTTCTGGTGCAGTTTGTACGCGGTCCGAACGTCCTCCAAAACCGCCTTGAGAAAGGCGTCCTCACCCAGCGCGGGAAAGCGGCTCACCTGCTTGTCGTCGGTGATGAACTCCGGCAGGATCAGGATTGCCGGTAGCCCCGCGTCATTGGCCAGGCGCCGCATCGCAATAGCCTTGGGATTCTCCCGCGCGTTGCCCCCGCCCCCATGCACGACCACCAGCGGCCAATAGATCGTCTCCGGTTCGAAATCCTTCGGCAAGGAAACGTAGTAGGTCCGCTCGGCGTCATTGAATTCGAGGGTGCGCGTCAGCGGCGCGAACTCCTGTGGTAGTGCGACAGACCCAGGTAAGAAAGCGATGAGAATGGTACACAGTCCGATGCGGGCAACCGCGGCCACACCCTTAGTCCTCATGCAAATCACTTGCCAAGGTCTATACGGAAGCCCGTAACGCCAGTACTTGAACCGCCCCGCATCACCACATTCAATGATTGATTCCCTTTCGACTCAGGTAGGAAGCAGAAGTTAACAATGGCGTGTTTGCCTGCCGGGATCTCAATGGTTGGCAACCCATAAATCACGTCAGTGGATTTGAAGTCATTGTATGGCTGGCATCCGAGATTTGCGAGGGCTTGCGCACCGTAACCTGAAACGTGAAGCCCGTTGAAATCCGGCGTGGGGCCGTCACCATTATCCAGGAGCTTGAAAACTTCGGATTCGCGGTCAAAACCGATGACGATTGCCTCAATACCGGTAGGATCCGTTATTTCGGAGCTTTCGTTTTCAGCAGGCACTGCCGTGGCAGCACCACGCGCGTATAGCCGGCTTGCTTCTGACAGTAGGTCGATTGACTGTGACGATAGGTTTTCAACGTAGATGCGTATGCCCACGTAGTCACCGCGCCGAAATGCGTGAAGGGGCACAACCATTACATTCTCGTCGCGCAACTCGAAAGTTCGAACGTCTGAGCCTCCAAACATGGACTTGGCCTGCGCGTTCTTAACTCCGTCCGAAATTGCGACGTTTCGGACACTTTCTTCCTTTAAGTTGGGGATCGCAAGACTCTCGATGTCTCGCGGTGTAGAGCCCTTCAATGCCGTTGCCCCAAGAAACTTGCGTTCGCGTGGCATTTGGTCGCCTAAGCCACAGGAAAATACGGGCAGCAAGCAGGACGCGGCGGCGCAGATAACTCGAATGAAGAGACGACGGTTGGGTTTGGCGTGCTTCATTCTGACTGCCGTTCATTCGGAGGCGCGGTGTTCGCGGATAGACCTCGACGCTTGTGCCGAACCCAGAACCAAATAGACCCTGTTAATACGAGCATGATTCCGAGCGTATATAGGTTTCGTGTTGAGATAATACCCCTGTGTTCCATATCGTCAAGAAAATCGTAGAGCCGTTCTTGGAACGTGACAGCAGGCTTACTCCTGCTTAGATCCGGCGCGTGCGCGGCAACGGCAAACCGGCTAGGCTCTACATGTCCCAGCCAACTGGCGGCTGGTTTGAGTTCCATGAAAACAACAAGACCGTTACCGCTGGTCCAGTCGTTGCTAATCATCTTCTCTGGTATTGCGATTTCATCCCGCAACGGAGCTGCGCCGAACCACCGGATGTCTATTTGAGGTTCCTCGCCGGTCACGTCAATCCATTTCGCCACCGGTAGTCGGTGTTTGGAGTCGATCGCGTAGACCGGCACCAAGTCTCGCGTCCCGCCGGTGGGAACAGCTCTAATGAGCGTATCCGCGGGTTCCTCCAAGGGCTTCGAATTGTTCGCCGTCTGAATCGCGTACAACATTCGGAATCCGTCGTAGTCAATCTCGCCGCCCATCGAGAACGGCTTCAGGAATTGGTGGAACACGGCGAAGTATAGGCGTTGTGCGCGTTCCAGTTGCGCGACTTCCGCATCTGCAAAACCTTGGAAATCCTCGTCGGAGACTGCGAGATCGGTGAGCATTGTTCCGGGCCACGCAGTACCGTCCGCCGTTACGGCGACCTGTCCATCGAATACGAGAATGGGTTCATCCGGCTGCTGCGTCGTGCCGACCCTGACCTGATTGCCGGGCGCCCACTCCGCATAGTACGTGTTCTTGTCGGTTTCCTGGCCGCTCTCGTCTTTGACGTGGAAGGTGAATTCGATATGGCCGGACGTCAGAGCCGATTCCCGCGCAATGCATTGCGCGACAAGTTGTTCTCCGGGTGCGTCGCCGGTCGCGGAGTGAGCAATCGGGATTAGTAGAATCGCAGATAGCAGTCTCATCGTCGTACGCTCCGAACAAGACGTTGCATCGGGCTACCCGGAGATTGCTTTCATAGTAGCATGCGACCAGGTGGTTCGCCAGTACGGGCGCAGCAAGAGCTACTTCCTGTCGAAGGTCACCTCCACAAACCGCACCTGTCTGCGGTTGCGGTCGTAGACGAAGACGAGGGTGCCGTCGAGGACGATGCCGTTGGGGTAGGCGAGCCAGCCGCCGTGGAGGAGGTCGGCTTTGAGGGACCAGGTGGCGAGTTCGTCGTCGCTGATCCAGAGGGAGAGGGGGTCGCGCTGGATCATTTTGCCGCGTTCGCCGCAGGCGTTGTGGAGGAGGGCGATGCGGGAGTCGTCAAGCCGGAGCAGTTGGATGGACGAGGTTGGGTTGGGGATGTCCGTTTCCCAGGCGTCCGTCCAGGTGTGGCCGTTGTCGCTGCTTTCCGCGCGCCAGAGGTAGCCCGCGTTTTCGGCCCGCATGAGCATGACGATACGGCCGTCTTTGAGTTGCACGCAGGTGGGTTCGAGAAGCCCCAGCGGACGGTTCGCGATGCGCCCGTACTCGGTCAGCCCCGTGCCGTCTTCGTTGGGCGTAATGTAGACGCTCGTCCCGTGGAGAAAGCGCAAAAACTTGCTGGGCATGCCGGGGTCGCCGTTCGCGGGCGGCACGGCGAGCGCTTCGGCTTCCGTTTTCGCGTTGAGCAGGTCCCACACTGAGCCTGTCAGCGGCGTCTCCCGCTGGTCAAAGAACGAGCCCGCGAAGAGGTACTCGCCGTTTGCGAGTTGGATGGGTCCACCGACGGCGGCGTGGGTGTCGTGGACGACGAAGGGCTCCGGCGGTCCCCAGGTGTGGCCGTTATCGGTGGAGACCCGGCGCGTGTAGAACCACTGCGTGTACTCCTTCTCCGCGGGCCACTGGGCGGCGAAGGCAATGAGGCGCCCGTCGCTCGTCGGCCAGATGGCGGTGCAGGCCCCGGCCATCTCCCCCGCGGCGATGAAGATCTCCGGCGCACTCCACGTCTTGCCCCGGTCCGTCGACCGCGCCATCAGCACGTTGTTGTCCGTGGATGGCTCCGAATCGCTACCCGACAGCCACCAGCAGAGCAAATCGCCGTTCGGCGCCTTCCGCACCGACGCTCCGCAGGCCAGCCGGTACACGACGCCCTCGTGCTCCCATCCGGCATCCCCGTCGAAGACGATGTGCTCCGAAAGGGAAAGCCCTTGGACCATTTCGGCGTGGGCGAAGAGAAACAGTGATGAGATCAAGGGCAGTAAACTGGCCGAGAACTTCAACTTGTACGATGTCCTAAGCCTCATCATGAAAGAGCGCCTCGATATCGCGTGCGCCGTGCAGTACGCGAGCGATTTCAATCGCATCTGAAGCGGCGCGATAGAAGATGACGTAGTTTCCAATTGGAAATCGTAAAATCCCTCGGCCTAGATGGTTGCACAATCTACCTGCGTGTGGCTGGTCCGCAAGAATGGCAAATTTTTCTGCCAGCGCCGCGGTAAACGCGGTCGCGGCAGCGGGATTGTCCTTTGCGATGAAGTCCCAAATTCCCTCGATATCATTAATCGCCGGTTGGGATAGACGAAACCGCCTCACCGCTTCCTGGCCTTCGTGCTCCCAGCTCGCTCTTGCCCGCGGGCGTTGACGTCTTCAAGGTAGCTCTTCATTCCGTCCACGTCGAGCTCCCGGTAATTCCCGCGATCAAGCGCGTTGACTCCCACGTCGACATCGGCGCGTAGTCTTTCCATGTGCAGTTGCCGCATTTGTTCCTTTTCCTGCAGCAATCGAAGCCCGTCGCGCACGACTTCGCTGGCCGAGACATAGCGGCCGCTCCTGACGTTTTCGTCGATGAAGGCCTCCCACAGGGAACCTAGATTGATGTTCATTGGACGACTCCATTCTTACTTTCACGTCCCACGATAGCGTCAACCACAAAAAATAGCAATAATTGGCAGGCCGTCCTATACTGCGCCAGAGAAGATAGCCATATTCCGGGTGGAATGGGAGACACATGCGTTTTAGCGCAGTTCCGTATAATTTCTTGACAGCTTCCCTGCGCATGTCTAGAATTTGAGGTATAATGATTGGGCAAGAGTACTTGCGACAGGGTTGCGCCCTGCGGCATGGAGCGAATCGGGATGCCAGGGTTTACCTATCTCGCCGTCATGCTGGGTGTTATCGCAGTGATCGCCGTCGTGGTGATCCCGTCTCTCTTGCGCAAGAAATGTCCGAATTGCGGCACGAGGAACTCACTTGACGCGAGCGTCTGCTCCGGTTGCGGCGGTCCCTTCTCGAATGAGGAGTGATCCCCAACTTCCACCGCGGAGGGTAGAGCAGAGGCGGGTGTCTTTGGGGGCGTGCGAACGCCCGAAAACCATATGAGGTGGACATCGTGGCTACAATGATTAACTGTCCGTACTGCGGAAAGCTGACGGATCCCCAACTCGACAGTTGCGTGCACTGCGGGGGATTCCTGAAGAAGCAGGGCGGCGGACCCCAGCGGAAGGCCTCGGGGGCCAGTCAGACTTGCCCCTCCTGCGGCGCTCTCGTGCGCGATGGCGACATCATCTGTGTGGCCTGCGGCACCAACCTCCTGACAGGACAGAAAATCGCCGAAGAGCGCAAGAAGGCCGTGGCGGCGGAACCACGAAGTCCGGTGACGATGATCGTCGCGGTGATCGCGGCGGTGATCATCGTCATCCTGGGAATTGTTGCGATCGTCTTGCTGACGCGCGATCCGGTGGCGCGCGCTCAGAAGCTCGACGCAGCCGGCCGGAGCACGGAAGCGATTAGCCTCCTGGAAGTTCATGTTTCCAAAAAACCGGACGATGCCCGGGCGCAATTCGCCTTGGGACGTCTGTTCTATGGGATGGGTAATTACCAGCCTGCGGCGCAGGCGTTCGAGGCCGCGCTTCAAGCGGATCCCACCAACCGTCAGGCTGGCCTGTACGCGGTGATGAGCTACGGCGAACTAGGCGGCGACGCGAGCCGTGGCGAACAGATCCAGGTGCTCGAGTCCATGGTCGAACATAACCCAACGGACGCTGAGGCCTTGCATCTCCTGGGCCTGGCGCGCGGCACCCAGGGCGACTATCTTGGGCAGGTAGACGCCTTGCGGCGGTCCCTCGAGTTCGCGCCCACAGACCCCGACCTTGCGGCGGATCTTGGCTTGGGGCTGGCCCTCGACAAGCAGTATCCCGATGCGGAACAGCAGTTGAAATCGGCATTGTCCGCGAATCCGGGCGGCGGCGATATTCTCGCTGCGTTGGGTCATCTCTCGGGGCTTCGCGGAAATGACGCGGAAGCCGCCGAGCAGCTTCGCACCGCCATTCAGCAGGGCACCGCACTCGAAAACGAGTCGCTGACGCGGCTCGGTCTGTTGGCACTGAAGGAAGGTAAGATGCCCGAGGCGCGCGTGTTATTCAGTCAGGCACGGGAGAATGGCGCCGATGACCCCGTCACGGTTTACTTCCACGCGGTATGCCTCGCGGACCAAGGCTTGACCCCGGGCGCCAGCGAGGCGTTTGACGAACTGTCGCGTGGGTCCAGTCCGTTTGCGACGAAAGCCGCGGTCCAATTGGCTCGCATCCAGCTCGAGAATCAGGAGCCGGATCGCGCGTTGGAAGCATTGAATCGAGTTTCGGTGAATCTGGAAGGCACGGACTGCGCCGAGCTCCAGACGGTCCGAGGGCGCGTGCTGGTTGCGCTTGGCGATACCGAAACGGCGATGGATGCATTCCGGGCCGCGGGTAAGTGCGATCCGAATTATCCGCCGGTGCATCTGGAAAATGGACTGCTCCAGGTTCAGCGGGGGAACATATCCGAGGGCGTGCGCGAGTTGCAGCGCTATCTCGACCTAATCGATCCGGAAGATCCCGGTGTTGGCGCCTCCGCCGTTCAGGGACTTATCGAGCAATTGAAACAGTCCGGACAATCCGAAACGACGGCAACCAGCGCATCCGTGTAGACGCATTCGCAGGGAGATCTCTCATGAAGCGAATTCGATTCGTAATTCTGGTCACGGGGCTGGCAGTCTGCTTGACGCCCTTCGCACACGCCTGGGGCCCGAAGGCCAGCGTCGCCATCGTGACCACCGCCTCTCGACTCATCTCCAAAGAAACTGGAGTGCCCCTGGCCAATCTCGACAAGGACATTCGGCGGGGCGCTGCGGTTGCGCCTGACCAGAAGGCATCGCTAATCCCGGGTGCGGATATAAACGCTTTGAATGCCATCGAATCCCAGATGTACCTCCTTCAGGCCGTCCGGGGTTCTCGCGTGGATCCTTATTTTGCGTATCGGCTTGGCGTGCTCGGCTCTCTGGTGGCGGATGTCACTGCTCCCTTGTACGGCGCGAACCCGACCTATCGTGAACGGTACCATGCGGACGTGGACGCGAACATCGAGCAGGTCCCGTTCCAGAGCAAACCACGCGTGCGGGTCGCACCGTCGGCCTACTTCGGCGACATCATCGCCTCGGCCCAGGCCAGGGAAGACCTGATCATTGAGGATTACAAGGCGGGGGTTGGCTTCGCGGGCGTCGCCGGTACGGCGCTGTCGGAAGATGCCAGCCGGTCGGTGAACGCCGTGGCCGATGTGTTTCAGACCGTGCTCCGCGGCCAAGTCACCGTGGCGAATATCTCGCAAAGCGAGATTCGGCAGTACATCCTGGACGCCATCGAGTTCTACATTTCCCGGGACAACGATGCAGAAACCGACGCCGCGTACACCAAGCTCATGGACCTTGGCGTGACTACCGTCGACTTGCAGAAGCAGATCGGCGACATGTTCTACGACGCGGAGAAGTTTGAGCGGGCCATGGTCGAATACAAGGCCGTCCTCGCGGAAGCTCCGTCCCGGCGCGACGTGATCGAGCGTATCGCCGACTACTACGTGCGCCGCGGCGACGAAGCCCTCGCGGATGAGGAACTCGAAGCGGCCCTGGAAGCGTACAACGACGCCCTGGAAGCCGACATGCTTCATCCTACGGCCCAGTCGAAGAAGCTTGAAGCCGAAGGAATGATCGCGGCGCGGGATGCGCGGCAAGAGGAAGCGCGGCAGGCGATCGGGCAAGCCGACGATCTCCTGAGGCAGGCGGATCAGTTGGTATTCAAGAAGGAAAACACGGAAGCATTGAAACTACTCCGGCAAGCCAGGGACACCTACAGTGGCGTCACGGATGAATTTGCGACCGAAGCGCGGTTAGCGCGCGCCGGGTTGTTGCGCGCCACCGAGCAGATCAATGAACTCCAGCGGAACGTGGTGTCGAATGCCGGTAGCCTGAGCGGGCTGGGCGCGATGACCGCGGTTCGCGCGGAAGCGGCCGCCGCGGCGGAAGCGGTGGACGCCGCCGCCCTCCGCCATCTGGTGGAGGACCAGTTCCAGGAAGAACTCGACCAGCTACGCGCGCAGAGCATCGAGCCGTAGCGTAAGACCGATTCCGACTTCAGCGAGGCGGCGCCGCATGCCGCCTCGTTTTGCATACGGGGAAACCTTCTTGGAGACGTTGTCCATGGTACGGAAATTGGGTAGCGCGTTTTTAGTTCTCTTCGGCCTGTTTGCAGCGTTCGCCTTTGCGCAGGCTCCGCGACCGGAAACGGCGA
Source organism: uncultured Nitrospiraceae bacterium (assembly GCA_964632865.1). Lineage (GTDB taxonomy): Bacteria > Hydrogenedentota > Hydrogenedentia > Hydrogenedentales > SLHB01 > JAHDWY01. The sequence goes on along the minus strand of CAZWDH010000086.1, from coordinate 6,588 downwards.
TGGTGGCCATGCGCGACGGGGTGAAGCTTGCCACCGATATCTACATGCCTGAAGGCGATGGACCCTTCCCCGTCGTATTGGCGCGCTCGTATTATCCGCGGAAGATGGGCGCGGGCTTTGGGGCCGTCCTCACGGCGAAAGGCATGGCCTTCGTCATCCAAGACAATCGCGGCCGCGGCGACAGCGAAGGCGAGGATCGCGTCTTCCAAGACGACGGCTGGGGCGAACACGAAGACGGCGAAGACACGGTGCTGTGGATTCGCGAACAGGACTGGTGCAACGGCGAAGTCGGCACCTTTGGCATGTCGGCGCTTGGCGTGACCCAGTACTTGCTGAGCGGCACGGGCGTCAAGCTGGACGCTCAGGCGGTTTGGGTGGGGTCCGGCGATTTCTACGGGCAAATGTCGTATCGCGGCGGCGTTTTCCGGAAGAACATGATTGAAGGCTGGACTACCGCGAACAACTCGTCGCACATCGTGCCGGTGTGGAAGTCGCATCCGACGGATGACGCGTTCTGGAAGGGGTTCGATTCCGATGCGCGCGCGGCGCAGGCGAATGCGCCGGCGCTTCACATCGGGGGGTGGTGGGACATCTTCTCCCAAGGAACCATCGACGCATTCGTGTCGCGGCAGCATCATGGCGGCGAGGGCGCCAAGGGAAATCAGCGGCTGGTCATGGGCGCCTGGTCCCACGGCGGTGCGCCGGAAAACAAAGTGGGGGAGTTGCAACTTCACGACAACCAAAAGTTCGACATGAACGGCGCATCCATGGAGTTTCTCGGCCACTGGTTGCAGGGCGGAGAGTCGGATCTCGTCGACGGCCCTGCCGTCCATTACTATACGGTCGGCGATACGTCCGACCCCGATGCGCCGGGCAATGAATGGCGCACGGCGGACGATTGGCCGCCCTTCGAAACGGTTGAAACGCCCCTGTATCTCGCGGGGGACGGCAAGCTGACCTGGGAAGCACAAAGGGCAGAGCCGGTTTCCTTCACCTACGATCCCGCGGACCCTTGCCCAACCCGTGGAGGGACGAACCTGATTTTACCGGCGGGTTCCTTCGATCAACGCGACCTGGCGGAACGTTCTGATGTGATCGCGTTCGCTACCGAACCGCTGGAAACACCGATTGAAATCACGGGCCGCGTGAAGGTGCGCTTGTTCGTTTCCTCCGATGCACCGGACACAGACTTCACCGCGAAGCTGCTCGACATCTATCCCGACGGACGCGCCATGCAGATGCTCGACGGTATTCAACGCGTGAAATTCAGGAATGGTTTCGACAAGGCGGATCCTTTGGAACCCGGCACGGTCGGCGAACTCGAAATCGATCTCTGGTGCATCAGCCTGATCGTCAACAAAGGCCACCGCATCGGCCTCCACGTGTCCAGCAGCAATTTCCCCGCCTTCGAGATCAACCCCAACACCGGCGAAGATTTCCCCACCGAAGGCGGCGAACTGCGGAAAGCCGTGAATACGGTCTACATGGACGCCGAACACCCCAGCGCACTGCTGCTGCCGGTGCGGCCAGCCGAGTAAGACCCGACTCGTCTGCCCGTACTCGCTCGGTCGATGACCGCGCGAGGTCTTGGATGAGACAGTGCAGCGGATGTTGTGAAGTCACGGGCAGCGTGGAAGGGAATGCCGCGCTCGTCGAGCGCGGCACTACTGATTCGGCTTCTACAGATTCTCCCGGGCGTAGGCTATGGCGTTACGGAAGACCTGCAGGCCAGCGCCTTCTTCGGGGAGGTTTTCGCGGTACCAGCGGGGGTGATGCTGGCGGACGATGTTGGCTTCGGGATGGGGCATGAGCCCGAAGATGCGGCCGGTCGTGTCGCAGATGCCCGCGATGTCATCTTGGGAGCCGTTGGGGTTGTCGGGGAATTCGCCGTGGGCGGGAGAGCCGTCGTGGCGGCAGTAGCGTAGCGCGACCTGGCCGCCGGCCCTTAGTGCTTCCATCACGGCAGCGTCGCGCGCGATGAACTTGCCTTCGCCGTGGCGGATCGGCAGTTCCAGACGCGTGACGCCGTTGAGCCACACGCATTTCGTGTTCGGGTCGGTCTTCAGCGAGACCCAGCGGTCTTCGAAGCGGCCGGAGTCGTTGTGGGTGAGCGTTACATCCTGCCGGAAATCGCCATCGAACATGGGCAGCATTCCCATCTTGACCAGCACCTGGAACCCGTTGCAGATGCCGATGACGAGTTTGCCGTCCGTCACGAATTGCCGCAGATGTTCGCCCAAGGCGTAGCGCAAACGGTTGGCGAGAATCTTCCCGGAAGCCACGTCGTCGCCGAAGGAGAAGCCTCCCGGCACGGCGAGGATTTGGTAGCGCTCGAGCCGCTTGGGATCTTCGCGCACGTCATTGAGATGAACGCGTTCGGCCATCGCGCCGGCGATATTCAGCGCGTGGGCGGTCTCGTTGTCGCAGTTGATGCCGAATCCCGTCAGGACCAGCGCATGAATGGTTTTGCTTGACACCGTAGGTTCACTTTCCGATTACCAGCGGAGTGGCCGCTGCCATGCTTCTTTGAGATCGACCAGGGATGCTTCGTCCTCGAATCCGTCTTGTCCCTTGATCCGGAAGAGCGTTTCCGGGATGACGACGCCAAGGCGCGTATGCGGAAGACCGCTCAGGGTCGACTCAAACGCGGCGGTATGCTTTTTGGGGACCGTCACGACGAATCGGCTCTGGGACTCGCTGAACAGGGCGACCACGTTGCTCGCGAGCCCCAAGGGCTTGAGGTCGATCTGCATCCCAAAACCGCCGGCGAAGGCCGACTCGGCCAAGGCCACTCCCAAACCGCCGTCGGAACAGTCGTGGCACGACGCCACGAGACCGTCTGCGATGGCGGTAGAAAGCGCCGTGTAGAGTTTCCGAGCCGCCTTCGGGTCGACCGTGGGCACGTTCGTGCCAAGCTGGCCGCGCAAGGCGAGATACTCGCTGCCGCCCAATTCGTTCTTGGTCTCGCCGACCACGTACACGAGATCGCCGGGTGTTTTGACATCCATGGAGATGACTTTGTTGACGTCCTTCAAGACGGCGGCAGCCGTGAAGAGGACTGTCGGCGGGATCGAGATCTTCGTGTCGCCGATCTTGTAGTCGTTCTTCATGCTGTCTTTGCCGCTGATCAGGGGAATGTCGTAGCGGGTGCACACGTCGTACAGGGCTTGGCAGCAGCGCACCAGTTGCGCGAGTTTGAATTCGCCGTCGGGCGTCTTTTCGCTCTGCACGGGATCGGGCCAGCAGAAGTTGTCGAGTCCCGCGATGGTACCCAGCTCCGCGCCGATGGCGATCAGATTGCGCACCGCCTCGTCGATGGCGCAGGCCATCATGGCGTAGGTGTCGATGTCGCTGTACTTCGGCACGATGCCGCAGGCCACCGCGATGCCCCGGTTGGATTCCGGCACGGGCCGAATGACGCCCGCATCACCGGGGCCGTCGTGGTCGACGCCTTGGAATTGTTTCAGCACGCTCTGCGCGAGCACCTCGTGGTCGTACATGCGCACGAAGGTTTCTTTGCTGCACACGTTCAGCGAGCCGAGCACCGCTTTCAGATCGGAGACGAGATCGCTGTCCTCGACGACCACTTCCGGCTTCAACGCGGGCGGATTCCAGACTGCCTTCAACTGCATCTTGGGCACGCCATCGTGGAGGAAGTCCATGTCGAGCGCGCCGATGAGCTTGCCTTCGTAGTGGCACTCGAGGCGTCCCGTCGCGGTGAAGGTACCCACGATCGTCGCCTCGACTTCGCGCCGACGCGCGAGATCCATGAAGGCCTCGACCTTGTCCGGCGGCACCGAAAGCGTCATGCGCTCCTGCGCCTCCGACAGGAAGATCTCCCAAGGCGCCAGGCCGGGGTACTTGAGCGGAGCCAAATCCAGGTGAACCTCCGCGCCGCCCGGTTCCTTCGCCATTTCGCCGATGCTGGACGACAAACCGCCGGCACCGTTGTCCGTGATGCAGTTGAACAAGCCGAGGTCCCGCGCTTCCATGAGGAAGTCCGCCATCTTCTTTTGCGTGATGGCGTCGCCGATCTGCACCGCCGTGGCGGGCGATCCTTCGTGCAACTCCTCCGAAGAGAACGTCGCGCCATGGATGCCGTCTTTCCCGATGCGGCCGCCGCACATGACGATGCGGTCGCCGGGTTGCGCAGCTTTCTCGTGGCTGGGTTTGCCCGCCACTTCGGCAGGAATGATTCCGCCCGTGCCGCAGAACACGAGGGGTTTGCCAAGGAATCGCTCGTGAAAAACGATTGCGCCGTTGATGTCGGGGATGCCGCTCTGGTTGCCGCCATCCTTGACGCCCTGGTGCACGCCTCGCAAAACCCGGCGCGGATGCATCAGCCGCGGTGGAATCTCGCCGTCGTGATAAGGCGAAGCGAAGCAGAAGACGTCGGTATTAAAGATACAACGGCACCCGAGGCCCGCGCCGAGCACGTCGCGGTTGACGCCGACGATGCCGGTAATCGCGCCGCCATAAGGGTCGAGCGCGGACGGGCTGTTATGGGTTTCCGCCTTCAGGGCGAAGTTCCAGTTCTCGTCGAACTTGATGATTCCGGCGTTGTCGTGAAATACACTGACCAGCCAATCAACGCGCTTGCCTACATCGTCGGTAGTCGCTTTTACGAACGTCTTGAACAGACTGTCAATGGTCTTGACCGATCCGTCGCTGTCGACGAATTCAATGGCGGCATTGAAAATCTTGTGTTTGCAGTGTTCCGACCACGTCTGCGCCAGAATTTCCAGTTCGATGTCGGTCGGCCGTTCCGGTAGACCCTGCGCCTCACGCGCCTTCCGCACCGCCGGATTCGCGTAATAGGCTTGAATCGCCTTCAACTCCGGCAGATCGAGCGCGAGCATGCGGTCGCGGCTCAACGCGAGCAATTGATCGTCGGTGAGATCGAGATCGACAGTCGCGACTTCCACTGAGCTGCGGTCCGTTACGACGGGTAGCCCGAGCAGCGACTGTCCCGACAGTTCCGCCAGCTCCGAATGGGATTTCACCACCCAACGCTGAATGAGTTCGTTGGCGAGGAGGTCACGGGCCATGCGTTCGCAGGTGGCGTGAGACAGGTCTCCGGATACCGCGTACAGCGTGGACTTGTAGAGGGCCTCGCCAGGTTCCAGCGCCCGGCCCAGGGTGTCCGCGATTCCTTCCGCGGAACTCTTGCCCACGTTGTCCGTCACGCCGGGACGGAATCCGACCTCGATGACAAAATCGCATTCATCGACAAGTGAACCGTTCAAAACCGATTCCTGGATTACGGGATCGGTGAATAGCTCGGTTCTAACCTTGTCGAGTTCGTCTTCGGTGAGGGCGGCGTGAATCGTATAGACGTCGATTACGCGGACGCGATCCACGTGGATATCCAAATCCTCCGCCAATTGCGAGCGCACGGCCGCGCCGGCGGGATCGGCAAGGTCTTTCCGCATGCCGACCTCGATGCGGTGGGACGTGTCCAGTGCGGGAGCGTTACTCGCCTGCGGCATAGCGCACGCTCCCCGTGTAATGCACGCCCGTCTTGCCTTCGACCACGCGCCCGATCACGGTCCCGTCGCTGCCGGCCTGGCTGAGCGCGCGAAGCGCCTTTTCTTCGTCTTCCTTGCCGACCACAATCAGGTAGCCCATGCCCATGTTGAAGGTGCGGAGCATCTCCCGTTCCTCGACGCCGCCCTGCTCCTGAAGAAACCGAAACACGGGAAGCGCTTCCCAGCTATCAAGATTGATCTCCGCGCCCAAGTCCTTGGGTAGTGCTCGCGGAAGGTTGTCGGTAATCCCGCCGCCGGTGATATGAGCCATGCCTTTGACGTCGACGATCTTCATGAGAATGCGAACGAGCGTAGCGTAACTCTTGTGGGGTTCCAACCGTACGGCCTACACCCGGCATGGCGTCATCGCAGGTCAGGCCCGCGACCTCGAAACAAATCTTGCGGGCCAAACTGTAGCCGTTGGTGTGGAGCCCGGTGGACTTCAATCCGATGATGACGTCTCCGGGAACGATGCGCGTGCCATCGATAATCTTCTTGCGATCGACGATTCCGACGATCGTCCCCGAGATGTCGTATTCGCCCGCGTAGTACATTCCCGGCATTTCGGCCGTTTCGCCACCGATGAGCGCGCATCCCGCGTAGCGGCATCCCGCCGTCAAACCGCGAATCACCGCGACCACGACGTCGGGTTCGAGCGCGCCGAAGGCGAGGTAATCGAGGAAGAAGAGCGGGCGGGCACCTTGTACGAGAATGTCGTTGACGCAGTGGGACACCAGGTCGATGCCGATGGTGTCATGCTTGCCGGTCATGAAGGCGATCTTCAGCTTCGTGCCGACGCCGTCGACGCTGGATACCATTACCGGCTCTTCCAGGCCTTTCAGGTCGAGGCTGTACATGGCCCCAAAGGTCCCGATGTCACAAAGGACCCGGTCGTCGAAGGTCTTGCTAACGAGGTCCTTAATTTGCCGCACGGCTTCGTCCGCTGCGTCGATATTGACGCCGGCGTCCCGATAGCTGAGGCCCTTCTTTTCGGTAGTCATGGCACACTCCACAAACGCAGGTTGGAAACGCCCCCACGATACGGCATGCCGTAGGCATT
>CAZWDH010000085.1:0-23272 GCA_964632865.1 uncultured Nitrospiraceae bacterium | reverse complement strand
CAACACGTTCAACGGCACGAACACCGCCCCGGCTTTCAATATCCCGAAGTACACGATTGGGAAGTAGGGGATGTTCGGGCAGGAGAACGCGACCTTGTCGCCCTTGCGTATCCCGGCGGCACGCAACCCGTTCGCAACCTGATTCGCCAGGTCGTCGATCATCTTAAAGGTGAGGCGGAAGTGGTTGAAGGTCACCGCCTCCTTGTCCGGGTACGCGCGCGCGCTATTCTCGAGGATCACTGCAAGATTGAACATGGGACAGCACTCCCTCTACGACCTGTATTTGCAGCTAAGATGAGCCCAGGTGCTCCGCCAGATAGCATACCATGGATACCCGGACGGGCGCGTTTTGTCAACTGGAACCCCCGCTGGGCCTCGATTATTCGTACCGCAGGGCTTCGACAGGGTCGACGCTGGACGCCTTAATCGCGGGATAGGCCCCGAAAAACACCCCGACCGCCATGCTGAAGAAGAACGCCAGAATGATGGCCCAGCCGGACGTATAGACGGGGAGCGGCGGGTAGATTTGGCGGATCGTGAAGGTGCCGAGGTAGCCCAGGGTAATGCCGATGCTGCCGCCGATACTGCTGAGCGTGACGGATTCGATGGCGAACTGCATGCCGATGTCGTGCCGGGTGGCGCCGACGGCTTTCCGGATTCCCACCTCGCGGGTGCGTTCGCGCACGGTCACGAGCATGATGTTCATGATCCCGATACCGCCGACGAGCAGCGATATGCCCGCGATGCCCGCCAGCATGACCTTCATGGCGGTGAAAATATTGTCCAGGGTGGAGAGAATGGAAGTCTGGTCGGTAATCGTGAAGTCTTCCGTGTAGTCGTGAGCGGCCTTCAGGATCTCCCTGATGGATTCCGCGGCCAGACCCACATCTTCCGGACTGTTGGCGCGTACGACGATCTGGAAGAGCTTGTCCTCGCCGCCATAGAACATCTGCTGGCCGCTCGGCAACGGCACGATGACGAGATCGTCAACGTTGATGCCGAGGGTAACCCCTTTGTGCTCCAGGATACCGACTACGGTGTGCTTGGTCCGGTTGATGGACACGCTCTGGTCCAGCGGGTTCTCATTGCCGAACAATTCATCCTTCACTTGCGTCCCAATGACGCAGACCTTGGTGTTCTTCTCGATATCCTGCTCGCTGATGAAACGTCCGATGTCTGCGTGCAGGTTTCGCACGGTCTCGAAAGCGGGTGTCACGGCCAAGACCATCGTGTTCCGGCGCCGCTCGCCATACTTCACCGCGCCCGCGCCCAATACCACCGGCGAGACGGCTTTGACGCCCCGGGCTTTCCGGTCGATCTCCTTCGCATCCTTATAGGTGAGGTTGCGGAAACTCCCGGCGACCAGCGGCATCATGCCGGAAGTTTCCTGTTTGCCGGGCGTGATGATGAGGATGTTGCTGCCCATGCCGGCGAACTCTTTCGCCACGAAGGCCTGGGCGCCTTCCCCCAGCGAGATCAGCAGAATAACGGACATGACCCCGATAATCACCCCGAGCATGGTGAGCAGCGAACGCACCTTACTCTGGGCCAGCGAATCCAGCGCTATCCGCAGGTATTCGAGGGGACCCATTACTCCTCCAGGCTCTCCACCACGCTGACGGGGACGCCTTCTTCAAGCGCAGTCAGAGATATCGACGTGATGATTTGGTCGCCTTGTTCAAGGCCGCTGACGATCTCCGTCGTATCCCAGTTCCCGATGCCGAGTGTCACGTCCCGTCGAACCGCGCGACCGTTTTCGATTACGTACGCGTACTCTTCGCGGATCAGTGCTTCCGTCGGCGCGAAGACGACATCGTCTTTCTCTTCCACCAGTAGGATGACGTCGGCGGACATGCCCGCCAGGAATTTGTCCGCCCCTTCCTCAACGCGAATTCGCACATTCAAGGTGCGGCTCAGGTCGGGATTGATGGACACCACGGGCGAAATGAACTCCACAACGCCGGTGAAATCCTCGCCCCGGTAAGCGTCGAGATTGATGCGCGCCTTCTGACCCAGCCGGATCTCCGCGGCGTTGGCTTCGTCGAAAGGCGCTTCCACGTAACACTTCGAGGGATCGACCAGTTGCACCAGTGGCATGCCCATGGAAACCGCTTCGCCCTCGTCGCTGAACACCTTTGCAATGACGCCGCCGAACGGCGCCTTCACGGAGGCATTGCCGCGCGCGGCCCTGGCGACTGCGACTGCGGCCTCCAGTTGCTCGATATTTGCTTCGGCCATGCGAATCTCTTCTGCGCGCACCTCGTTCTCGCGCTGGCTGGCCTTGGCCGCCGCAAGGCTTTCTTCGGCGACCTTCAGTGCCAACGCCGCCTTCTCGAAATCATTCTGGCGAATGGCCTTTCCGGCCAGGGGCTTCATGCTCTCGAAGTCCTTCTGCGCCTGCTCGAACTGGGCTTGCGTCTGCGCCACGCGGGTCGCCGCAACTTCAGACCCGATACTCGCGCCCATCTTGGCCTGCTCCAAGCGGGACTGACCGACTTTCAGGTTCGCTTCGGCCAAACGCACCTGCGCGTCCAACTCGTCGTGATCGAGATCGACAATTACGTCGCCTTCGTTCACGAGGTCGCCCTCGTCGAAATGAACTTGCACGACGGTTCCCAGCGACCCCGTAGCCACCATAGAGTCCAATGACGGTTTGACAGTACCCGAAGCGATGGCCGTGACGGTTTCTTCAACGCGGCCACGCTCGATAATCGTAGCCGTCACGTCGATCGTATCCTCCTTGGCCAACATATAGGCGACGGGCGCCGCCAGAATCGCCAGGAAGATCAACCAGCCGAGTATCTGAGGTCCCAAACGTCGTTGTCTCGCCATTCGTCTTTCACCAACTTTCCATCGCGGAAACTCATGATCCGTTCCGCATGTTCGGCGACTTCACGCTCGTGCGTCACCATCACTATCGTATTGCCTTGCGCGTGGAGGTCCGCGAACAAGGCCAGAATGCTCTCGCCGCTCTTCGAATCCAGGTTGCCCGTCGGCTCGTCGGCAAACAGGATCGACGGTTTGTTCACCAGCGCCCGCGCAATGGCGACACGTTGCCGTTGACCGCCGGACAACTCGTTTGGTTTGTGATGGACTCGGTCGCCCAACTCCACGGATTCAAGCGTCTCTCGCGCGCGCCGCGTGCGGTCTTTCTTCGGGATGCCGTCGTAGAGCAGCGGGAGTTCCACGTTCGCCAGGGCGGTCGTTCTGGAGAGGAGATTGAAGTTCTGGAAAACGAACCCAATCTCATGGTTGCGTAACTGGGCCAACCGTGATTCCGTCAACTGGGCCACGGAAGTCCCGTCCAGCTTGTACACCCCTGACGTGGGCCGGGACAGGCAGCCCAGAATATCCATGAGCGTCGTCTTTCCCGATCCCGAGGGCCCCATGATGGCCACAAAGGAACCGCGGAGGATTGTAAATGAGACCCCGCGAAGGGCTTGCACGACGGTTTCGCCCATGACGTAGTGCTTCGTCAACTCTTCTACGACGATAATCTCTTTGGTTTTTGTCTCGGCAGACATAGGCGGGGATTCTAGCACATTTACACCGGCAAAAGCCGGGCCGGCATCACGGCAGCCAGATGGCGGAGGAATCGGTCGATTCGGCGCCCGACGGCGACCACCGAATGGCGGGACTGCATCACAAGCTCCTAACGCTACAACACCTTACAAACAAGGGCATTCGGAATTGAGGAGTGCCCGGATCGAAAACGGTCAAGCGCGCCTCTCAACTTAGACTCACGCCTGCTCGAACCGGTTTTGCGGGGATTGATGCCCAGAACACGAGAGCCCGAACCGCGCCCACGCTCCGCGGTCAATCAATACGCGGGGGCCGGCGGCACGACACTCCTCCAGAACCCTACAGTATTCTCAGGCTCCGGCATCTCGTACTCGACGCCGAGACTCTCCAGCAGCACGCCTTCTGCTAATTCGAGGTCTACTTTCGCTTTTTCAAAGTCGATCAGCGACTGGACTTCCTGCGCCTCCGCGTTGGCCAGATCTTCCTGGATGCGGAGTACTTCGAAACTGGTCGTCACGCCCAGTTTCAACCGCTTCTCTTCCGCAGCCACGTTGGTTTCCTGCAGGGCTCGCGCCTGTTTGCTGCTCTCCACCAGAATGCGCGAGGTGCCTACGCTGCGGATGGCCGTGCGAACGTTCAGTGTCAAGTCGGAAATCGTCTTGCGCAGACGCTCCTCAGCCTGACGCTGCGAAAGATGGGCCTTGGAATACGCGCCACGGCCCGCACGATTCGGGATTGGCACGGAGCCGTTCAGAGAGAGCGACCAGGAATTGTCGTCTCGTTCCGTAACGCCTTCGAATACGTCGCTGGCCTTCGCGCCGCGCGCACCTTGGAAGACGCTGCCCGACACATCCAGTTGCGGAAGCATCTCGTTTGCCGCGCGCAAGCGCTCGATTTCCGCGCTGTCGATTTCTAGTTCAGCCGAGTCCATTTCCGGGCGGTGTTCGAGCGCGCGGTTGATACTCTCGGTTTCATCGACGTCGAGTTCGGTGGCGAATGGAAGGTCGGTGGGCACCAATTGGGCCGGCGAAAAGTTCTCTTCGTCCCGCATATTCAACAACAGTTTGAGCCGATCTTCAGCTGCACGAACCTGAGACCGGGCCGAAATTACGTCGCCCTGGCGCTGCGCGACGCTGGCCTTCGCCTGGACCACCTCAAGAGCGGCGCCGGTTCCGATCTCAAGCCGCCGTTCGTTGATTTCGAGAAGACGCTCCGCATTCGCCAGCGATTTCTCCCGCACCTCCAGTTGCTGGTGGGCGCCGACAAGATCCCAGTAAGACTTTACGACCTCTGAAAGGGTATTCATTACCTGGGTCATCAACTGGTTTTCGGCCGCCAACCGGTTGTTCTTCGCAATCCGGATCCGCGCGAGATTGGCGCGGGGACCGCGTCCGCGCAACAGGGGCTGCGTCAAGGTCAGGGTCAACCCGCCGCTGTACTCGGATACGAAATTGTTGAAGGTCGACTCTTCGTCCGACACTTCCATCTTGAGTTCGTATTGCGTACCCCAGGGAATCTTGCCGGACAAGGTTGTTTCCGAGCGCCAGTTGTCGCTCTCGATCACATACGAGGTCTCCTGCTGCGGCAGGAAGCGCTGGAAAAGGCCCTGAGCTGAACTTGCCAAGTTTATCGCCAGGGACAGAAGGATGCGGCCCACGTTTGGACCGCCTTCGTCGTCTCCTCCACCGCCGCCGAACAGACCGCCTCCGCCGCCGTAGCCGCCAAGGGAACCCAAGAGGTTGCCTCCGCCTCCCAGTCCCCCACCCAGCAGGCTATTGCCGCCCCCGCCGAGGGCGCCGCCCGTGAACGCGTTCGTCTGCGACGATGCCGTGCTTTCTGAATGGGACCGGGAATAGATGGAGCGAAGCACGGGGTCGAACTCTCCCCGCGCCGCCATGATATCCCCGTCGGCCTTTAGTGGTTCATAGGCCGACACCTTGATGTCTTCGTTCTCATCCAGCGCCAGCGCCACGCAATCCTGCAAGGTGATGGGCATCTCCTCGCCGTCCCGGCGCTCCCTGAGTTCTTCATGGAGGCGATCGAGTGATATGGATTGCAGGTTGATGACTCCGCTACGCGTGCGAATGGTCCCAGCCTTGATTTCCTGATCCGAGCCGTTCCCATTCTGCGCCGCTTCCGGCACGCTCGCGGCCTCTCGTTCCGCGGGGGCGTCTACCCATGCATGAACGGTTTGTGGCCCTTCCTGCCCCTCCGTGCCAACCGTCGAAGGATCGTGCGAGACATCCTCCCTTACCTCCATATCCACGCCCTCGGGCGAAGCGACAGCGGGTTCTTCGAGGGGGGGTAAGGCATCTTGCTCGACGACCGGATCTACCGGCTCGCCTTCTTCGAGCGCGGGCATGAGCGCTTCGGCGGGAATGGCGGATGCTTCGGCGGGCTGCGTAGAATCCTCATCCAGGGGCTCCGGCGATTCGGAACCGGTCGCCGCATTCTTATCTTTCCAATCCTTGATCGAAATGGGGCTGGCCGCCTGGGCGCCCGCGTTGCAGGGCAAAAGCGTGCCAAAGGCGAATACTGCGAGTAGCGCCCAGCAAATCCGGCGCGAGCGATGCATAGTCTCCTCCCAACGAGTAGGTATCAAGGGTCTTCCGGTCAGCGCGAGGCGGGCGACTGGCACGTAAGGTGTTTTCGGGTATGGATTTCCTGCACCCTAGTCCATCCCGTTCCCGCCAATTCAAGGCAAGTGTACGTCAACGCCTGCATCGATTCAACAGACGATAACCAAGTCTTGCCGCCACAAAGGGCAGGCCTCGACTCACACTTCACCTCAACATATTGGACGGCAAACGGGCGTGGATGGTTTCACAAATCCCGCGTCAGGCCATGCGAAGGGGCGCTACGCAAAGGGACTGCGGTGGGTGATGGTCTGTTCCCGGCCGGGGCCTACGCTCACGATGTTGATGGGAACATCGATGAGCTTCTCGATGCGCTCGAAATAGCGCCGCGCGTTCTCGGGCAAGGCATCCCAGCTCCGGCATCCGGAGATATCCTGCTTCCACCCGGGCATTTCTTCGTACACGGGTCTTACGCGCGCCACATCGTCCACTTGAGTGGGAAATTCGCTGATGCGTTTGCCGTCGAGGTCGTACGCGGTACACACGCGGATGGTATCGAGGACATCCAGCACGTCTGGCTTGGTAAGGACGATCCCAGTTGTTCCGTTGAGCTTGGCCGCGCGTCGCAGTTGCACGCAATCCAGCCAGCCGCACCGGCGAGGACGGCCGGTCGTCGCGCCGAACTCGTGACCCTGTTTGCGGAGCGTTTCGCCGGTTTCGTCCAACAGCTCGGTCGGGAACGGCCCTTCGCCTACGCGGGTCGAATAGGCCTTGACGATGCCGATGACGCCTTGCACTTCCCGCGGCCCGACGCCGGAACCGGAGCACACGCCGCCCGCGAGGGTCGTGGAACTCGTGACGAAGGGGAAGGTCCCGTGGTCGAGGTCGAGCATGGTGCCTTGGGCGCCTTCGAAGACCACGCGTTTTCCGGCGGCCAGCGCCTCGTGCACCATGGCCACCGTGTCGGCCGCCAGCGGACGCAATCGGTCGGCGAAACCCTGGTAGCTGTCAAAAACCGCGTCGGCGTCCAGCGGTTTCTCGTCGAATACCTTCGTCAGCAATACGTTCTTGTATTCGAGGATCTCGGCGAGCTTTGACCGGAACAGATCCGGCGAGACAAAATCGGCAAAGCGGATTCCGGCACGGTCAGCTTTGTCCGCGTATGCGGGGCCGATGCCGCGGCCGGTCGTGCCGATCTTACGGCTGCCGCGGAACTTCTCCTGCGCGCCGTCGAGCACTTTGTGGTACGGCATGATGATGTGGGCGCCGCTCGAGATGAACAGGCGGTCGTGGTACGCGCACTGCGAGGCGTCAAGGCTGTCTAGCTCTTTGCATAAGACTTCGGGGTCGAGCACCGTGCCGTTTCCGATGATGCACACAGTCCCGTCATGCAAAATACCGCTGGGAATCAGGTGCAGAACCGTCTGTTTGCCGTCCACGACGACGGTATGCCCGGCGTTGTTGCCGCCCTGGTGGCGCACCACCATATCGGCTTCGGCCGTCAGATAATCGACGATCTTACCTTTGCCTTCGTCGCCCCACTGCATTCCGACGATCACGTACCCAGGCATTACTTGCTCTCCCCAACGCGGCACCACTGGGACTGTCTGTTGGCCGCCAAAGCCGTCAACCCCACGCCATACTCACTTCCATGCACAGTCGAATTCGCCCCCCGAACCTAATCGAAATTCTCAGATCTCAGATCGCAAATCCAAGATCTCAAATCTGAAATCTCAAATCTGAAATCTCAAATCTGAAATCTCAAATCTGAAATCTGAAATCTCAGATTTGAAATCATCATTCATCATTCATCATTCATCACTCATCACTCATCACTCATCATTCACAGCCTGTCTCTCACGCCTTGGGCGGATTCTTCAGATCGATCCCGGCCTGCTTGAGCTGGGCTTCCTGAATCTGCTGCGCGCGGACGGCGTAGACTTGCTGCAGCTCCGCGAGCGTCTGCGTCAGGATCCCCTGTTCTTGCGGCGTGAGATTGCCCTTGGTCTTCTCTCGAAGCATGATGAGCGTGTCCACGCAATACCGCGCCTCTTCGAGATTCACCATGACCTGCTTCGTGTCCGGCGGCGCGATCAACCCGAGGGCGAAGGCGCATTGCGCGGCCAGACTCTGAATCAGCGCGCCGAACGTGGATTGCGCCTCGTCTTCCGCGGCGTCGACGGATTCTTCGGCTTCGACAGGTTCCTCAGGTAGCTTGGACTGGGCCTGTTCTTTTTCCCGTTGAACCTGGGCTTTCCAGTCTTCGTCAATGATGATCTTGGGCTGTTCGTCTGCCATCGTCACGATCTCCTGGGCCGCGGCCGCGAGTTAGCCGCGCGAAGCCGCCAAAAATAGAAAGCGGCTCCCGGGTCCGAAATGCCGGACCCGGGGGCGCGTTGCACGTATCGAACTGTTGCGGCCACGGTAGCTGCATCCGATTTCCGACTTCCCGGAAACGGATGGCGTTACTTGTTCTTGTGGCGATTCGCGCGACGCTTCTTTTTGCGCTTGTGCTTCGCGATCTTCGCGCGCCGCACCTTTCTTCCACCAGCCATGCACCGGCCTCCTTACTGGTTAACGGTTCGTCAATTCACCAACCAATGCCCATCGGGCATGGCGAAGTTCCAAAGTTCGTCTTCGTCGAAATAAATGCCGATCTCGCGCTTTGCCGTCTCCACGGAGTCGGAGGCGTGCACGAGATTGTTCTGCACAGTCATGCCGAAGTCGCCGCGAATCGTGCCCAAGTCGGCTTCCTGGCTGTTGGTCGCGCCGTTCAGCTTGCGCCCCACGGCCACCGCGTTCTCGCCTTCCCACACCATCTGCACGGTCGGGCCGGACATGATGAATTCGAGCAGGCTTTCGTAGAACCCTTTGCCCGCGTGCTCGGCGTAGTGCTTTTCCGCGAGTGCGCGCGACACGATCTGCAACTTCATGCCGACCAGTTTCAGCCCTTTCGCTTCGTACCGGCGAATGATCTCGCCGCACAAGCGCCGCCCGAATGCGTCGGGCTTTATCATCACAAAGGTCCGCTCAATCACGGGTAAATCCTTCTTGCCGGTCAAAGCGCGTAACGTACTGGAGCGCAGGCGATTCTCTTTCGCGCACACAGCTGTCGAACAAGACACCTCGCGACGTTCTCGTATCGGTGCGGGACCGGACAAGTGGTCGGAAACGCATTGTGGCGCGGCGAAAAACGAGGCTGCCTAACCCAAACCAAAAGAGCATAGCAAATGATTCGCGTGAAATGCAAAGCAATCACGCTGGTTCGGGCACGTGGCGAAGCTGAAAATCCCCCGCTACCTATTGCGGCTCAGGGAGTTCTGGTATAAGATGCCTCTGGGGTAATCGTGGGAGAGCGCCGGAAACCCGGCCATGTCAAACCTGCACGGAGGGTCTACACGTGTCGCCAAGCTCCGACAAGCAGTGGTACTACGCGCAGTCTCGTCAACGGTTCGGGCCCGTTACCGCCCATGTCCTGGCCCAGATGTACGCCCAGGGCGAACTTCAGGACAGCGACCTCGTGTGGGCGCCTCACATGCAGAACTGGCAGAAAGCCGGGATAGTCAAAGACGAATTCGTGAATGCGCCGCCGTCTCCTCCACCGCCATCCGCCGCTCCGTCGGGCTACGCGAGTCCGGTGGATCCGCTGCCCATGGCGCAACCGGTCGCGACGGGGCGGGTCGCGGTGGATGATTCATTTGAGAATGGCGGGTTCTTCGCGCGCGCCGCCGCGTTCATTATCGACGCCATCATTCTCATTCCCATCCAGGCCATCGTTGGTGCAATTCTTGGTGGGATCATGGGGGCCATGATGGGCGGGGTTCCGCAAACCGAAGAAGGGCTGCTGCGGTTTCAACTCGTCATTCAAGTCGGCGTGGTGATCGTGGTTTGGCTGTATTACGCTTTGCAGGAAAGCGGAGGCCATGGCGCCACCTTCGGCAAGCGCGCGCTGGGGATTGCCGTAACGGATCTCAACGGCGACGGAATTACCTTCTGGCGCGCGACGGCGCGGCACTTTTCGAAAATCGTCTCGGGGTTGATCTGCGGGATCGGCTATCTCTTCCCATTCTTCACGCAACGAAAGCAAGCGCTGCACGACATCATCGCCGGCTGTATGATCATCAAGTAGCTCAGAAGTCGAGTACGTCCAGACCCGGGATCGACGAATCCAGAGGGATCGTCTCGATGTGCGTAGCGCCGAGGGCGGCGAGATCGTAACGCGCTTTGGCGAGCGGCAGGGTCTTGTTCATCGTATCGAGTTTGATTGTGAACTCGGTGAAATTCGTGCCTTCCTTGATGGTCGGTTCATCGCCGAAGAGGCGGTTGTCGCGCAGATAATTCATGAGCTTGGGTACGTCGTTCGTCCGGCCGTTGAACACGAGCAGCACCTTATTCTCCGCGAAGATGGACCCGTACAGGTTCAGCACAAACATTCGGGCCAGATCGTATTTCGCCGGATTCTCTGCAATGGCCGGATTGATCCAGATTCCCGCTTCGGACGGCATAATCTCATCGATGATTTGCAACCCGTAGTTCGCGATGGCGCTGCCGGTCTGCGTGATTTCGAGCCCGAAATCGACGGACCCGTTCGTGACCTTCGCCTCGGTTTTGCCCCAGGTCTCGTAAATGACGATGCCGGAATCGATGCGCGGCGGGGTCTTGAACTTCTGCACGGAGAACTGGCTGTGGGATTCGCCGAAGCCGAGGGCCTTGGCCTTGGACTGAAACCATTCGAGCGCGATGTACGGCATCTCGGACACCATGGACACGAGCTTCTTCTTCGACAACAGGCTCTTCAGCCATTCTTCGCAAGACCCGGTGATGCTGTTCGCGATGATGACGATCCGCACCGAACCCCGCTCCAGGGACAGCACCTTTTTCAGCTCGATGGTCTCGCTGTACTCGTACTTAAATTCGAGCATGCGTTCGCGGACCCAGTCGTCGCCGCCGATGGCAAGGTCCACTTCGCCCACGGCGAGTTGCGATCCGAACTCCTGGGGTCGCCCGTCCCAGCCCACGAGAAACGAGGTGACGGGAAAGGTGCTCGGACCGCCCTTGTCGTAGCCCCGCGTCGGGAATCCGGCATTCTTCAACAATTCGATCAAGCTGCCGCCGCGATTCGGATCGGCAAGCGACCCCGCCGGCAAACCGATTATCAAGCGTTCATCACTCATTGCAGAAATCCGTCCTTCTCAATACTGCCCCCGCATGCGCACCTGCATGGCGCGACCCCTACAATACGTGCCGGAACACCATATACCCTTCCGCCGCCTCGACCGAGACCTCGCGACCCCGCACACGGGAAATGTATTCCACGTTTTGCACGCTGGAATGGTGGATGGCGTCGCGCATTTGCGATTTGTGCATGGATAACGCAGTCAACTTGTGTTCCAGGAAATCACTGATGTCCACGTAGAAATTCGGGTGAAATTTCTCGCGCTCCAGGCTCCAGAACAACGAGGTGTTGTCATACCCCAGCACGATCGGTTGAAACGGCTTGATTGACGGCACGCCGGGGCGGCACGCCGTCCACGCGGCGCGGAACACGGCGTCGTGATCCTGGTTGTACGAAGACACGGGTATCGCCAGCATCGTCGGTTTCACCTTGTCGAGCGCGAGCTTGCAGTCCCGCTCGAACAGAGCGACCAGGTCGCGCCGGGGAATCGCGTCCAAGCGCAGATGGGTCTGCTCGTCGCGATACAGGATCTCCCAGTCGTCGACCTTTAGATACTGCATGACGCTCGCCAATTCGTCTTCGCGCGTGGAGCCGCTGACTTGACCGGTCTTTCCGTCGTAGTGCTTCAGATCGCCGACGGAACAGACGATGCAATAGACTTCCCCGCCGAGGTGCTTGATACGCGCCATGGTACCGGCGCATCCGAAACACTCGTCGTCGGCATGGGGCGCGATGACCAGCATCCGCTGTTTGGATAGAAATGCCTCTTCAGGGGTCAAGACCCTTCTCCTCGATCAGTCGTTCGTATAGATCTTCGATCCGTCGCACCATCTGTTCCAGCCCGTAGGCGGCGGTCAGCGACCGGGCCGCCTCGCTCATGCGCAAACGCAACGCAGGGTCACCATGCAGCCGCAACGCCGCTTCCACGATCGCGCCGGAGCGTTGCGGCGGCACCAGGATGCCGGTATCGCCGTCCCGCACGATTTCAGGAATGCCGCCTACCCTGCTCGCCACAACCGGCACGCCCGCAGCCCCGGCTTCCAGCACGACGCGGCCCATGCCTTCATTCAGCGATGGCACCACGCAGAGATCGAACGCGGCCATCAAGTCGGGAACATCGTGGCGCAACCCCAGAAACCGAAATCGATCGCCCAGATCGGCAGCCTGCGCGCGCAGAGAATCCGCGAGGGAACCGTCGCCCACGAGAATGAATCGGGATTCCGGCACGCTCCCCGCAGTGGCGCGCGCGGCCTCCACAAAATACGCGAATCCCTTCACGGGTTCAAGGCGCCCCACCGCGCCGATGACGAATTCGTCTGCATCGATGCCGAGAGCTTCGCGCGTAGAGGCGCGGCGTTCAACGGCTTGCGTGTAAGGGCTAAGGTCGATGCCGCTGAAGATGGCCTCCCACTGTTCGGGCCGTCCGACGCCGCGTTGCAGATGCTCTTCGATGCCCCGGCGGGTCAAGGCGATGAGCCGGTCGGTCTTTCGCGCGGCCTGCCGTTCCAGCGCCGTGAAGAAGGCGGTCAATACCCGGTTGAAATAGCCGAAAAAGATATGGCCGTGGGGCGTGTGCACGAGAATCGGCACGCGCATCTGGGCGGCAGCCAATCGCCCAAGGTAGCCCGCCTTGGACGTGTGCGTGTGCACGATATCGTACCGGCGCTCACGAAACAGCTGCTCAAGTTCCCGGTAGGCCAGAAAGTCCCGCCACGGATTGGGGCTCCGGACCAGATGGGGCACGCGGAGGATCTCGATGCCGGCCTCGGTCACCGCGTCTTCGATGCTGCCTTCGCTGCCGTAGGTCGGCCCGCTGATGAGATCGACCTCGAACCGGTCGCAGTTTGCGAGACGCACCGTGCTGACCGTGTTCTCCTGCGCTCCGCCCTTGCAGAGCCGGGTGATGACGTGGGCCACGCGGAACCGTTTCATCGGCGCGCCTCGATGCGCTCCAGGAGCCCGCGCGTAAAGGCCGTCCAGTTCAGCTCGGTTTCGACCCGGCGCCTGCCAGTCTCGCCAAGCCGCTTCGCGAGATCCGGGTCGGTCAGAACGGACACGATGGCGTCGGCTACGGCGGTCGCGTCGCCCGGCTCGACCAGAAGCCCCGTTTCCCCGTCCAGCACGGCGTCGATCACGCCCCCGGAGCGTCCGGCTACGACGGGTTTTCCGTAGGCATGGGCTTCGGCGAAAACCAGTCCGAACCCCTCGACCTGCCCTTTGGGACCGGTTCCGGTCGGCAACGCGAATACCTCGCAGACGGCATACAACCCCGCGACCTCCTTATCTTCGAGCGGTCCCGCAAAGGTCACGTGCTCCCGTATGCCCGACTGCTGCGCCAATCGCGAACAGGCGCTCATCGCGGGACCCTGGCCCACAATCACGAGGTGCGCGTCCGGAACCTGTTCCAGTATCCGGGGCATGGCCTCGATGAGCGTGCGATGCCCCTTGCGTTCGATGAGCCGTCCGACCGCAAGGATCACGCGCTTTCCTTCCAGCACATATCGGTATCGGATCGCATCCAATTCCGACGGTGTCATTGGTGAAGCGGGCCGCGCACCCAGATGGATCACGTCGATGCGTTCGGCCTCCACACCGAACTGCTCCAACGCGTCGCGCGTGAAGCGGCTGATGGCAATGGCTGAGAGTGAGGCGTTGTACACGCGACGAAGAGTCCTTCCCGCGAAGGAACTGCACCCGAACTTGAGAAACTCGTAGCCATACGCGAAGGTCACGTAGGGTCGGCGGGCCAACAAACCCAAGACGCCGCCGTACGCGATATTCACACCGAGCACGACGTCAGCTCTCCGCACGTGCGACCAGGCTCGCAACGCAAGCGGCAGGAACCGGAACCAGCCCAAGCTGTACCCGCGAAATCGCAGCACGGACACAGGCTCGTTCTCATCAAACGCTTCTTGCTCAGCAAACCACGGCGCGACGACCGTAACGTCGTGTCCCGCAGCCGCCAGTTCGCGCGACACCTGGAGCGTCAGCGAACTGATCCCGCCCTCGATGGGCGGATAATCCACTGTCGGGATGACGATGTTCACCGCTTGCGCACCACGAAGTCCCCGATGGCCAGCGAATCCATGCCGGTGCTGTAGAAGCAACGTACCGCGTCCTCGGGCGTGTGCACGATGGGTTCGCCCATCACGTTGAAGGACGTGTTCAAGACGAGGGGCACGCCGCGCCGCCGCTCGAAGGCCTCCAGCAAGGCGTAGTACTGGGGATGGGTTCGCTTCGACACGGTCTGCACCCGCGCCGTGCCGTCGATGTGCGTAACCGCGGGAATCTTCTCGCGCACCTCCGGTTTCACGGGGTAGACAAACAACATGAAGGGCGACCACGTGCACCCCTCGAAGAACTCCGGCGCGCGCTCTTCGATGCAGCTCGGCGCAAAGGGCCGGAACTCCTCGCGGTGTTTCACGTACTTGTTGATGAGGTCCTTCATGTCCGGCCGGGTCGGATCGGCGAGTATACTACGCGATCCCAGCGCGCGCGGACCAAACTCCATGCGCCCCTGAAACCAGCCGACGATATCGCCCTGCGCCAGCAACTCCGCGGTCCGTTCGATGACGTTCTCGGGCGCCTCGTAGGGGATCTTGGCGCGGTCTAAGAACTCGCGAATTTCGTCATTCGTGAACGAAGGGCCAATGCGCGCGTCGTCCATCACGTAACCGCGATCGGCGCCGGTTAACTGATGATGCAATTGATATGCCGCGCCCAGGCCCGTGCCGTCATCGCCGGAAGCGGGTTGCACGAAGATCTCGTCAAACGGCGACTCGCGCAGCAACCGACCGTTCATGGCGCAGTTCAGCGCAACTCCGCCCGCCATGCACAGACGCCGTAGCCCCGTGCGTTCGTGAAGGTCTTTCGCGATGTGCAGGGCCACTTCTTCGAGCGCCAACTGGGCGGACGCAGCGATGTTTTCGTGCCGCGTTTCGATCGGTTCGCCCTTGATACGCGCGGGCCCGAAACGCCGCACGAACTTGGGCGAAACGTAGCCCACGTGCGATCCCGGTTTGTAATGGCAGTGAAACCACGAAAGATCCAGCTTGTACCGCCCGCCGGGAAGCAAGCGGAACATGCGTCGAAATTCGTCGGCGTACTCGGGCTTTCCGTAAGACGCCAAGCCCATCACCTTGTATTCGTCGCTCGCGCGAAGAAATCCGAGGTATGCGGTAATCGCCGTGTAGAACACGCCCAGCGAATGCGGATAGTTTTCGTGCTGGATGCGCTCCATCCGCGTGCCGCGCCCCACGCCGCTCCACGTCACCGCCCATTCGCCCATGTAGTCGAGGGTCAACAGGGCTGCCTCATCGTAAGGGCTGACCAGAAAGGCCGACGCCGCGTGTGCGGGATGGTGCTCCATAAAGTGCATGCGGGCCTTCTTCCCGAGCAAGCCGCGCATGCCGATTACGTAGTTGATGTTGTGGACGAACTCGTAGCCGATGAACGCGGTCGCGTAGTACGGCACCCGCGGCCACGTCATCATCCGATACGGCACGCGCCGCGCCATCCGCAGTCCCGGCCGCATGTAGCAACAGATGTGATCGATGTCGTCCCGCGTGAGCCCGGCTTCGTCGAGACACCACTGCACCGAGCGTCGCGGCACGAAGCCTTGGTGCTTCTTGCGCGTGAGCCGTTCCTCGGCCACGCCCGCCACCAGTTGCCCGTCGCACACCAGCACCGCCGACGTATCGTGCGAATATCCGCCGATACCCAGAATGTTCATCGGCAGCCCCGCGGAAAAATGGGGGGAAAAATAGGGACAGTCACCATTTTGTTATTGATTGAATCAAGAATAACGCGGCGATCTAGTAACAAAATGGTGGCTGTCCCTATTTTTCCCATTCTACTACTCCCTACCCGCGCCGCTGACGGACGCATTCGGCCAGCGCAATCGCGGCGCTGACGGACGCGTTCAAGGACGTGATCGGCCCGGATAGCGGGATGCGGAGATGAAAGTCGCAATGCTTCGTCATAAGACGCCGTACGCCCTTCCCTTCGCTTCCCACGACCAGCCCGATGCGGCCTTTCAAATCGGCGTCCCAGAGATCCTGTTCCGCATCAGCATCCAGCCCGGCGATCCAAAAGCCGGATTTTTTCAGCGCTTCGACGGCGCGCACGAGGTTCGTCACCTCGATGAGATCGATGTACTCCATGGCGCCGGCGGCACTTTTCATTGCCACGGACGAGATTGGCGCGGAACGATCCTTACCGAAAACCACTGCGCTCGCCGCGCACGCGGAGGCCGATCGCACGATGGCGCCGAAATTATGGGGGTCTTCAATCCCGTCGAGGATGATAACGACCGCATCCGCAGGAATCGACCCGGCAAGCCAATGGTCGAGCGGGACACGCGGCAAGGGATCCGCTTCCAGCACGACTCCCTGATGGATCGCGCCCTTCGCCAGATTGTCCAGTTCCTGCCGCGAGCACTCCTCCACGGGGATCGGACCTGCAGCGGCACTAATCGCTTCCAGCCCTTTCGCATCGCGTAACAAAAAGAGCCTGCGCACGGTACGTCTCTTCGCGCGCAGGCACTCCAATACGGGAATTCGGCCAATTACCCGATCACGCAAGGTACTACCCCCAGTTCGGGTGCGGCCTGTTGCACCATCGGCAAGTCGCGTTTAAATATGCCCGACTTCTCCCAGTTCGTGGGTTTCCGCCAGTTTGTCAATTCGCAGTTGGAGCACATCGGCTTCGGGGACCCGTTCATCATAGGCGTGGGCGCCCATGTCGCGTAGGTCGATGAGTATCGCGACGCACTCGTCATAGCGCCCTTGCTTCTCCACACATTTCGCCAGACGATAGCGATTGTACAAATAGTTCTTGCCTTCCGGATAGCGAATCATCGCTTCACTGAGCACTTCCTCGGCCTTCTTGTACCGGAACGTCTTGACGAGAAATCCGCCGAGGCGGCTCAAGCCTGCTTCGTACGCTTCCTGTTGCTCGGCATCCTGCTGGTCTACGGGGGTCTCCGTGAACTTCTTGTACATGAAGCTCACACCGCCTTCGGAAACCAGCCAGCCGGCCACAACTACGATGCCAATGATCAACGGCCACTTCAATCCACTTAAATCCATGATTGCCTCCTACACCACATTTCTCACCGCCCGAAAGCGCTTCACGTCCCCGCAGGCGGCGAGAAATCTCAGCTACACCCCAACGATGTCTCGAACGCGTATGACCAGATCGCTCAAAACGGGAATCTCAAAGATGGTGCCGAGCACACCGAGAATGATGGCAAGAATGACGATCGCGACGAGGTAGCCCAGCATCTTGCGGACTTTCGCCATGACGCTCACGGAACCTTTCCGCGATTCGAACTGCTGGGCCCGCTGCACGAAGGTCTCATGCTTCTGTTTGCATTCGTCGCTGCAAAACAGCCCCGTCGGCCCCATGACTTTACAGGCGTTGCAGAACGGCTTCCCGCATTGCTTGCACCGGCCCACCGCCTCCACGCCGGGGTGACTGATGCAGGCGGAACTCATCCCACCCAGAGCCATAGGCAAACCCTCCCTTGATCCCGATCCACGTGTCACACGCGTCCTGCCAGGACACGACCAGAAAATGGATGGACAGAAGGAGTGTATCCGTCGTGCCCATCCGCCCACTTGCTTTTTACAGTATACACGTTTTGGGCATTCTTAGGGAGAGGGTCCTCAATGGCGGAGATTTCCTCGGAAGCTGCTGGGGTCCAACCGTATGCACCCCATCTTTCGACGACAACTCAGGACACTACTCGTCGAGGCTCCGGTTGGCCACTTCCTCGGTGAGCCGCGCGATGACTTCCGCCACGGTGGCGGTGCCCATGTCGCTCTTCCGGCGATGACGGATGGCCACGGAATCGCTGCTTTGTTCGCGTTCGCCCACGACCAGCATGTACGGAACCTGCTTCGTCTGGGCGGCGCGGATCTTGTACTTCATGGTTTCCGTGCTGTCGTCGACTTCTACGCGCAGTCCCGCCGCGAACAAACGGTCGCGCACGGACTTCGCGTACTCGTCGAAAGCGGTCGCCACGGGGACAACCACGGCCTGGACCGGGGCAAGCCACAGCGGGAACGCGCCCGCAAAGTGCTCGATGAGGATGCCGAAGAACCGCTCGATGGACCCATAGATTACGCGATGGATCACCACCGGACGATGCCGGTTACCGTCGGGGCCGGTGTATTCGAGATCGAACTTTTCCGGCATGCCGTAATCCAACTGGATGGTCGCGCACTGCCAGGACCGCTTCAGGCAATCCTTAATATGGAAGTCGATCTTGGGACCGTAGAACGCCCCGTCGCCCTCGTTAACCTTGTACTCCATGCCTTTGAATTCGAGGGCGTCGCGGAGCCCGGATGTCGCGGTCTCCCACATTTCGTCCGTGCCGATGGAATCTTCGGGGCGGGTGCTCAACTCGACGTGGTAATCGAAGCCGAAGGCTTTGTACACGCGGTCTACGAAGTCGATGATGCCGATGACCTCGTCGCGGATCTGCTCGGGGGTGATGAAGAGATGGGCGTCGTCCTGGGTGAACATGCGCACCCGCGACAGTCCATGCAACACGCCCGACTTTTCGTGGCGGTGCACGGTGCCCACCTCGGCCATTCGCATGGGCAGGTCGCGATAGCTCCGCAGGTCGGACTTGTACACGAGCATGCCGCCGGGGCAGTTCATGGGTTTCACCGCGAAATCGCGCTCGTCGATTTGGGTGAAGTACATATTCTCTTTGTAGTGGTCCCAATGGCCGGACTGCTCCCAAAGGATGCGGTCGAGGATGATGGGCGTGCGGATCTCGTCGTACCCGCGCTTGCGATGCTCTTCGCGCCAGAATTCCATGAGCGCGTTCAGCACGATCATGCCTTTGGGATGGAAGAAGGGGAACCCCGGGCCGACGGGATGGAAGCTGAAGAGATCAAGTTGCTTGCCAAGTTTGCGATGATCGCGTTTCTCGGCTTCCTCGCGGAACTTCAGGTACTCGTCGAGTTCCTTCTTGCTCGGAAAGGCGGTCCCGTAGATCCGCTGCAACATGGGGCGCCGTTCGTCGCCACGCCAGTACGCTCCCGCCACGCTCAGCAGCTTGAAAGCCTTGATCCGCCCGGTGGACGGCAGGTGCGGACCCCGGCACAGGTCGACGAAATCGCCGTTCTGGTAATAAGTAATGGCGCCGTCTTCCAGGTCTTCGATGAGTTCGACCTTGTAGACGTCGTCATTCGACTTGAACCGGTCCAGCGCGTCGGACTTCGCCACTTCCTGCCGCTCGAAGTTCTCGTCGGCCTTAACGATCTTCTCCATCTCCGCTTCGATGGCGGGGAAGTCCTCTTCGGAGATGGGCGGATCGGTGTCGATGTCGTAATAGAAGCCGTCCTCGATGGCCGGGCCGATAGCCAGCTTCGTGTCGGGCCGCAGCCGCATGATGGCCGATGCCATCACGTGGGACGCGCTGTGCCGGAACACATTCCGCCCGTCCTGGGAGTCGAAGGTCAGGATCTCCACCGAATCGCCGTCGTTCAGCGGCGTCGGCAGGCTCTTCACCTCGCCATTGATCCGCGCGCCCGTCGCGGCTTTCGCCAATCGCGACCCGATGCTCTGGGCCAATTCCAGCGCGGTACTCCCCGATTCCACCTCCCGGGTGGAACCATCCGGCAATTTCACAGTGATGCTGCTCATCGAAGCTCCTGAAAATACGATTGTTGCAAGAATCGCCCCTTACAGAAGAGGCAAACCATGCGCACCCGTCGGGGGACAAAAAAGCCCGTCACGCGATGCCGACGGATACAATAGGGACGAATTGTGCCACGAAACCGGCCATGAATGAAAGAAGCCGAGGCCATACGTGGGAGCATGCCAAGACCGCATTGTTTCCGGGCAGGTTTGTTTCTGCCCGGCTATCCAGGACTACGCAGGATCGGCCATCACCGGCAACCCTGAAATGGTAAGATTCATTCATGCGAAAGACGCTGTTCAGAATCGCATGGATATTCCTGCTGCTCGCCTTTCAGGCGCCAGTTTCCAGTGCGGACCCAGCGGTCTTTGAAGAGGTCTTGTCCCAGTTCGCGTCACGGACACAAGTGGCCATTTCAGGGCAGGTGCTCGACAAAGACCAAGCGCCGGTGGCGGGCGCGGAAGTGATGATCGTCGGTCCGGAAGGCGCCTCAACGATCATTGCGAACGGTGAGGGCTCGTATCGCTTCGAAGACGCGGCGGTGGGTTTGTACGTGGTCGTTGCCTCAGACCCCGCGTACTCGATAACCGCTTCCTCGCGGATGGAACACAAGTGGGAAGGCGTCACCTCGATCGTAACCGAGCGGGTTACCATCGAGGGCGTGGTGGTCGACAGCGAAACGGGACAACCGGTGACTGCGTACGAGTGCGGGGAAGCCTGGGATACGGAAGCGTTTCGATTGGGTATGCCCACGTCGGATCGCGAATACCCGGTGACACGCGTTGACGACGCACAGGGTCGCTTCACGATCCCCGTGTACAAACCGCGCCTGCCCGCGGTCCTGTTTCGCGCGCCGGGGTATCAGCCCTACCTCGTGCGCATTGTCCAGGGCGAAACCGGCTCGCAGATCGGCGGGTTGATTGTTCCGCTCGTCCGGTCCGCCATCGTGCGCGGGACCGTCGTGGACGCCGAAGGCGCGCCCGTATCCGGCGCGCGGATCGTGCTCGCTGCCCACGCCGTTCGCGAGGCCAATCCCGAAGCCAACGCCCCCGCCGAATCCGGCGCGGACGGCGCGTTCGAACTCGCCATCGCGCCCGACCAGCCGACGACCGTCCTTGCCTATCACCCCGGCTACGCGCCCTCCGCCGCCACCGTCGATCCCGCGTCCGGTGGCGACGCCCCACTGCGCATCGTCCTCACCCCCGGCGGCCGCATTGAAGGCACCGTCACCCGCGACGGCGTCCCCGCTGAGAACGTCCTCGTCCTCCTCCAATGCGAAGGCTTCGCCTGGCGCTCCACCCGAACGGACGCCGACGGGCACTACGCGTTCACGAAGGTGCCGGAAGGGGAGGTAGAGGTGATTGTGGCGAAGACGCGGGTATCCGCCATTTGCGCGAACGAATCAAACGCAACTGCAAACGTGGCGTTGAACGCCGTAGATTGAACAACTCAATGCATGGCGAAGTTTCAATCGTTACCGTTCATCGCAGACCAGAACCATCGGGTGATACCCGCGCGCATTGCCGGAAGTCCACGCAACGATCCAGCGACCTTGCCCATCGGTTGCAGCAACTGGATCCCGTTCCACCAGATCGTCGCTGTCTGCACCCGGATTCAACGGCGCCGCCTTGCACCAACTACGCCCATCGTCCAGCGAGACACTCGCGAATATGTCATTGTCCCGGCCAAGATAGCCATACACCATCCACACGGCTAACCAACTCCCGTTGCCGTTTGTCGCAAGCCTTGGATTGTAGTCCGCGACATCGTCGGTTTTTAACGGCCCCAACGGTTCGTCGGGTGCCCAAGTTTGCCCGAGGTTAATCGACCGCGCGCTAAGCAACTGACCGCGCATCAAGTTCCCATCAACGTAGCGGGTGCTGAGCCATGCAGCGATCCGAACGCGCTCTGGCCCGCTGGACAAGATCAAGTCCATTGAATACCCGCGATTCAACACAAGCGGTTCACCCCACTTATTACCACCGTCTTGCGTTACGAGGGTCAGCGTGCGATGCGCGACTTCATTGTTTGGCAGGTACAACCCTTCCGTCCATCCGATCGTAAAGCACCCCGTGCCGCCGCTCGCGAGGGCGAGGTTATAGAGAGATACCTTGTTCTCGACACTCGTTCTGAACACTGTCTTCGGAGAGGACCACGTTTCCCCGGCGTCGGTCGACGTGAACGCGCAGAGGTCGTGATGCACCAAGGGCCGGCCTGAGTACCTGTCGAGTTTGAAGTCCTTCGAAAGCACGGCGCACATCCACACGCCATCTCCATCCGTAGCGATTAGCGGGTATTCCTCTTCATCCTGCGCGACGTCGTCATAGTCCGGATTGAGCCGGGTCGGCTCGCTCCACGTCTCACCATTGTTGCGGGAAGCCGAGAAATACGTCAGGTAGGTATAAGATGGTGGTCCGCCATGCATGGCGTGTTGGAACACGCCCGACCATACGACCACCCAATTCCCGTTGCGGTCTGTTGCGAGCTGAGGGTTCAAGTCGCTGCGCTCATCCCCAGCCATTTCGCGGTGCAGCAGTTCGCCGGCCGTCCAAGTGTCCCCATTGTCGTCAGATCGATAGATATAGAGGTCTTTTTCCCCGTCGCGATCTTCCGTCGTGCCCGGATAATGCCCCGCAATACTAATCCAATGACCCCTGCCATCTGTGGCGAGTGTTAGCTTACCCGGAATTCCGATGTCGTACAGATCTTCGCGTCCAAGCGGACGTACAGTCGCGACGGTTAGCCAGTCGTTGACCGTGTCCATCCGCGTTGGCCTACCCCAAATCAATATGTACGCGGCAACCAGTGCGATGACCAGTATCAACAACCCGATGGCGATACGAAAGGGCTTGGACAACGTTCACTTCTCCCCCTGGGAACTACCGAATCTGCGACCGTTCCTTGGTCGTTCTAAATGCCTTAGCCATGAATACGAGCCAGACCACATATGGAATCGCAATAGTCCAGCCGCCGATCATTGCATACGCTCTTGCTTCACCGTGTCCAGGCGCGATGTCATGAGGGTCTGTGGCATTCAGGCGGCCAAATCGTGCCTCCGCTGCGCGTTCACCGGCGTCAACCAACACGTACAGAAGTATCCAGCAGATAAGCACTGCGAGCGCGATGAACGCAAAGCGCCGCCCGCCCCGAAATCGCGATACCGCGCAGAACACCGGTATCGGGGGAAACGTCAATAAAGCGGTCAACGCGAGTAGTTTGACGAACATAAACTCGCCCTCACACCTAGCACAGGTGTTGCGGGTGTCAGTGTAACGCAACGACAGCAAAAGGACAACTCATCTACTACCGCGCCCACCCCTCCGCGTACCCCGCATCATACAG
>CAZWDH010000084.1:0-23551 GCA_964632865.1 uncultured Nitrospiraceae bacterium | reverse complement strand
GATCCACATCAAGATAGTCGAGATCCCAGCCGTTGTAGTAGGGGTCGAAATGCCCCTCCAGCGTCGCCACCGGGGTCGTCGCAGGCTCGAGATGCGCATCCGGATCGCCCGTGGCGATGGTGCCGGTCTGTTCCTGTCCCGCTTCGGGAGCTTTCGGCTCGGGATTTCCCACGAACTCGCCGAAGCTGAAGTACGACACGCCCGCCTCGCGGCACTTGTCCCAGATGTACCCCGACTCCGGGTACGCGATGGGCCAGCGTCCCTCCGAAGGATAGGTCAGCCCATGCCCGCCATAGGAACTGGGCCACGTCTTCTGGACGAAATCGGTGGCGTACGCGCCCGTCGTCCATTCATGTCCGTCGGCGCTCACCTGCGATTCCACGTAGAAGTTGTCCAGCAGCACGTACTCCCGCGCGAGGGCGTGGTGATTCGGCGTGAACTTCTCCGGGAACAGACACAAATCCGGGTCGCCGCGCCCCTCCGGCATATCGCCGAAAACCTGATCGTAGGTGCGGTTCTCTTTGATGATGTAGATGCAATGTTTGATAGGCGAGCGATCGCCCACCTTCGCGGGAATGGGATTGCCACTGGTCGGTTCCGCGACGGGCTGCTTATCCTCCCGGTATGGCGAGCAACGCCTAACCCGCGCCGTCAGTTCGGGCAACACGTCCTTCGGCGGCATGGGAATGATCGACAGCGTTCCAGGCGTCATCACCTTGGCATGTTGCTCGTAGGTCCTTCGCGTGTCGTCCCGCATGTAGGGATTCGGACCGCGGGGATTCGCGTTGGATGAAAACCCTTTGCCGTTGGCCACGTAGAGGGTTTTCCCGTCGGCGGATACGCGCACGGACGTGGGATACCACCCGACCGGAATCGCGCCGAGCGCGCGCGAGCGTCCGGGTTCCTCAATCTCAAAAACCGCAACCGAGTTGTTGTCGGCGTTTGCGATGAACAGCAGTTCGCCATCCGGCGACATGGCGAGCGCGTTTGGCGTGCTGCCTTCCAAGGCATCGGGATACAGCGCCGTGTTCAGCGTTTCCATGACCTGCATAGTCGCTGTGTCGATAACCGACACCGTGTTCACGTTCGCGTTCGCCACGAAGAGCCGCTTTCCGTCCTGCGTAAGCAGCAACTCGTTCGGATGTTCACCGGTCTCCACCAACACGGGCTCGCCTATCCCCTCGCCTTCCAACGGAATCATGGCAACCTTGGCCTGTCCCCAGAGGCTGACATACAGGCGCAAGCCGTCCGGCGAGAACGCGCAATCATAAGGCCTGGATTCCGTGCCGAAATCGCGTCGCCACCGCTGAACGCCGGTCTCGGCGTTCCACACGCCCACCGCGTTGCCCCACGTCTCCGTGACGGCCAGCCATGCACTGTCGGGACTCACCTGGATGCCGCAAGGAACGTGCTGTTCTTTTACAGGCGCGATCGTAAAGCTTCGCGGATTGGACAAGTACCCCTCGTCGAAATCGAAGATGTGAATGACCTCGTCATCGCCCCCACTCACATACAACCGCGAA
This sequence comes from uncultured Nitrospiraceae bacterium, assembly GCA_964632865.1. Classification (GTDB taxonomy): domain Bacteria; phylum Hydrogenedentota; class Hydrogenedentia; order Hydrogenedentales; family SLHB01; genus JAHDWY01. The sequence goes on along the minus strand of CAZWDH010000084.1, from coordinate 22,028 downwards.
CCGTCGGGCGAGAAGGCGAGGCCGTAATACACGTTCGGCAATACCACGCGACTGACGAGCCGATTTCCGCTCGTGCGAAACACCATCAGTTCGTGCTCGCCCGCGCCGCAGTGGGCGACGACGAGATACTGACCATCGGGAGTCAACCGCATGTTCATCGGGAACTGCCCCAACGGCCGGTCATCCCCAACGGGGTCCAGGTACCACTGATTCGGCAACAGGATGCGATTCGGCTCGACCTCTCCCGTCCGAGCCGGTGTCTCCTGCGCCCCGGCTGCGAATGCGAAGATTAGAAGAGCCAAAGTCAATGCCACCCCTCGATAGTGGGCGGAACTTGTGTGACGGGGAATTGCGTGCATCGTGCGACTCCAGGGTGATCTCAACACCATTGACGTTCTCCGCCTGTAGGATGCGGGAACGGCGTGTAGTGAAGCAACAGTAGGTCCATCGATACGTCCAAGAAACTATCCGGCCCAAAAGTGAACCCTGGCCTCACGCTTACGTACTGTATAGTTAAGAGGGACTCGTGGAGTGTCAACAGTGAAAGCGCATTCATCAAGAACGTCCCAGACGTGCGCCATATTGGTACTCGGAATCCTACTTGCAGGTTGCGAACAACCTGAACCCGCGGTTCGCACCTCGTTCGAGCCTCCGGAGGGTGTTTCATGGCGGCTCCATGCACTGGTTCACAACGGCGACATGGAAGGTGTCACACAGGCAATTGCCGACGGTGCCGACGTAAACGCGCTCGAACCGGACCAGTGGTACCAGACCGATCATGACATGGGAGTGCCGTCGTTCACCCCGTTGCAGGTCGCCGTATGGGATGGAAATGTGGAAATCGCGCGATACCTCATCGCGAAAGGCGCGAACCCCCACATCTCGACGCGGTATGTGCCCAATCTTCTCGAACTGGCCCTGCACCGCGAGAATCTGGAATTGGTCGCGGTTTTGCTCGATTCCGGAGTCAGTGCCGATTTCGTACTTCGGATTGGACATTGGGATGGTGAGACAGCGCTAACGCTTGCATACAAGGAAAGCAACTCGGCGCTATTCTCCACGTTGGTTGAACATGGCGCGGACATCGATTATCCCAACGCCCTCGGTTCCAACGTTTTGTCGACAGCGGCGTTGACCGGTGAAGTCGAGGAATTAGATGCGCTGCTGCGTTTGGGCGCTGACATCAACGCGGCGATTGATGTGCCCCCGCTCCATGCGGCGGCATACGCGGGGCATATGGAAACAGTCCGGTACCTTTTAAGCCATGGTGCGAATCCCAATGCCTATGCCCCCGGCGGTCACGCGTTGTTGGTCGCCACACGGGGTGGGCATACCGACACAATCAGAATCCTTATAGAAGGAGGCGCGTCCGTCGAAGCGCGGGATGAAAAGGGTCGGACTGTGCTGACAGTAGCGGAGAAGTCCGGAATACCAGATGACATGCTGGCAGATCTTCTGAAGTATGCCGAGACCGGTACCGATCTCGGAGACGGAGATACGCCGGAGCGAATGGCTATCCGCCACGGACTTCACGACACCGTTGTCGCGTTTGTGCGAAGGGACAAAACCCCTCTGGAAGAGAAATTGGCGGAGAAATCGCTTCTTTACTACGCCCTTGTAAATGGACACATGGACATCGCCGGGTCGCTTGTAGACCTGGGAGCAAACGTCGATTTGGTCTCGGAGTCCGGTGATCCGTTGTTATCTACCCTACCGAATCAACAGGATCTGCATCCGGCCGTGTTCCGGTTTCTCGTAGAGCACGGCGCGGACCTAAACGTTCGTGACCGGCGCGGATACACGCTGGCAACACGATGTTTCTGGCAGTTCAAACCGATCGATCTCGCCTATATCAAGACACTGATCGACAAGGATGTGGATCTCAACTTGCCGAACACCGATTCCACAACAGTTCTCGGGCTCGCCGTTCGTACCGGGGAAACCGACCTCGTCCGCGTCCTACTCGAAGGGGGGGCCGACCCGAATCTCCCGGGCGCTCACGGCAGAACGCCCCTATTCGATGCAGTCTTCCAAAATGAGCCCGATATGATCCCTATGCTAGTCGAGTTTTCGGCAGACGTAGACGCGAAAGACGAAAACGGAGCGACCCCGCTGAGTGAAGCGGCCGCGCTTGGAAACGTATGGGTGAGCCAGAATCTACTGAACTGCAGGGCAGACGTGAACACACGGCAAGCGTACGGGCAAACGCCCTTACTTCGAGCAGCCGGCGGGGGGGCCAAGAACGACCCGGCGATCATTCCACTGCTGGTTGAACACGGCGCGGACCTCGCAGCACGAAGTAATGGTGGGGAAACCGTCGTAATTCTTGCTGCAATCGGTGCGTCCCCGGAGACGATTCGTTTGCTTGTGGACATGGGCGCAGATGTCGCCGCCACGGACCAGCGCGGGCAGACAGCAATCATGCACGCGGCGCTCGTCGGCAAGTATGAGTCGATACCGGTTCTGGCGGAACTCGATTGCCCTGTCAACCAAAAGGACGCTGGAGGGCGGACAGCGCTTCATTTAGCTCTGCAGGGCTACTCGGTGCATCTTGCGGGGTGCGACCTGACGTTCGCCGAACCGAATGAGAGAGCAAGCGTCAAGGAAGATGTACACGCCAGATTTAGCATGACCGTTGAAGCTCTTCTTTCGGCAGGTGCTGACGCCAGCGAACCCGACCCTAACGGAAATCTCCCGGCAGAACTTGCCGAATCTGCAGGATTGCTGGACGCAGCAATGACGCTTCGCAGCGCATCCCAGCGTGTTGGCTTAGAGCAGTCCGAGCAATGACAAGAGCATTCTGAGCAACGGCCATCGTGCCGTTGTCGTATCGTCCTTCTCAGGGTCCGGCTCAGGGGGAGCTTCGGGTGCGTATAACGCGAACGATCCGTCGCTATCGTCAAATTCCCCGGGTTCGTCCTTCGACAGGACGCGAATCGAGTACCCCCCTCCCGGCTCCAACGCGGGATCGATATTCCACCGCGCCTTTCCGTCGTTCTTGGTGCCCTTCTTGATGACCTGTACGAAACCGCCGTTGCGCCAGAGTTCGATTCGGATCTTCCCGGTAACGCCCGATGACGTCCACCGGATTCCGCGACGCTCCCCCAGCGGCCAGCTTTTCGCGCCATCCGGGCGCGTGACGGTGATCTCGGGGACAATCATTGGATTCAGATACGCCGCCATCAGCGGATAGCTCACGTCGAAGCGCCCGTAGTAATCCAGGTTGGTGCTGGTCGAACAGGAGCCGGGGCCGCCCCACAGTTGACCGATGATCTGCTGCGTGGATTCGATCATCAAGGGGCTTCCCGAGGAGCCCGGCTCGGTCGTGCCTAAATTCCAACTCGACTGATAAAACCGTTCCGCCGGCCGGATGCTCCGAAGGGACTCGGCCACATCCGTGACGACGCCAAAGGTGATCCGTTTGAAGTCGATGGAGGGATGATGAATGCACGTTGTGGTGGTTCCGAGCGCCATAGGCGAGGAATTCCACCCCAGAAAAGTCAATCCCGCCGGGGGGGTGTTGTTCAACCGTAGCAACGTGAAATCGGTTCCCGCGCTGACAGTACTGGTCGCGAGCAATTGGGCCCCACCCGTGGTCCGCGGCACCGTCGATGGACTGGGCGGCAAGCCGTTGCAGGTGGACGTCTGGTACAGCCAATACAATTCCAATGTCGAAGCAAGAGACTGCGACGAAACGCAATGGTTGGCCGTGAGCAGGTAGGGCACCTCCGAAGTTGCGTCCGTGTCTGCAATCAAGGCACCAGAGCAGAAGAAGCTCCCGTTGATGCTGATGGTGCCTACGCCGCCCACGCCCTTCGCCGTGTCGGCCCATTCCGGATAGCAGGAAACATCTTTGTTACAGGAACCCGCTGCCTTCAGGCCCGCGTATTCGGAGAAAGGAATGTAGTTGTGCACGACGCGGTCGATGGAGATGTGCACCAACTCGCGATCCACGCCGGCGGGTACGTAGCACTCGACGACCGCCGTATCCGTGAAACAGGTCGCGCTCCAGAAATCGACCGTGCCGGTACCGGATTCAGGATAAGGTCCATACGCTTCCGCAGGCTCGTTGGCATCGTATACGACCAACTCCGCGCTGGCCGGTAAGTCGATGTTCGCAAAATGCACCCGCATGCCGAGGGCTTCTGGTGAGAGGAGGGCAACAGACCAAAGTTGTCCGCCGCCGGGGACGGACTGCCAGAAGCCATGCGTCACCGATTCACCGGACACAACAATCGACTCATCGATTTCCTGCACGACGCCAATCCGCATCGCGCCCTTGCCCCCTTCGGCGACGCGGGCCACGTCTTCGGCAATGGCCGCATCGACATCCACGTCCGGCAACACCGCCGCACCGCTGATCGACAGGGCAAACTTCGGACCTATCGCGGCCGGCTTCGGGGCGACTCGCTTCACTTCGCGCTGAGGTCGCTCCGCAGGCACCCCGGCAGGCGGAAGGTCCCACTGCTTGGACTGAATGCCCAACCGAGCCAGATCGGCGTCAGAGAGTATCGACCCGGCCTCGTCGAGGTACAGGTCGAAGGGTTCGCCATTGTCGCGCGGCATCACCCGGTACCCATGGACGTACCTTTCCTCTTCCGACGGGGCGCGCTCCAGCCATGCCAATAGAATCTCGAAATCGGAGGATCCGCTCGCCGTTTCCAGATGGGACTCGAGCGCTTGCTGACGCGCCGCTTCGGGAGTGAGGCCCGGTTCTTCAGCCCGGAGGACTGCAAAACCCGGTATCACACAAAGAGCGACCAGAAGGAACTGCCGAATCATGACACGATTGAATCCATTGAACACCGGCTTGTCGAACCACTCCTGAGAATAACACACCCCGCGCCTCAGGGCATCCTTCCCACGCATCCAATAACACCACAACGGCTTAGCAGACAACCACCCGCCCCCGCGACCCTTCAGCGAATCGGATTATCAATACTACAATTCAGGCAAACCCGCGTTTCGAAGGTGTGGAATTTCGCGTGTTTTCTTGAATCAAAACCGCCGTTCTGCTACGTTCATAGGCTGTGTGGACAGGGGGTATTCGCGCAGCAACAACCTTCCCGGACGTGCAACCGATCCCGCCGCCGCACGCTGCATTGCTGAGAAAGGAGTGTTCCCTTGTCCGAAGGTACCGATATCTACAGTCTCAAAGGTAAAGTGGCCGTAATTACAGGAGGCGGAGGCGCTTTAGGCAGCTCCATCGCCTGCGGGTTCGCCCAGGCGGGCGCGGAATGCGCCGTCACGAACGTGACCCTGGATAAGGCGGAGTACGTGTCCGCCCAACTCACGGAAGCCTGCGGCCACGCCAAGGGGTACGAACTGGACGCCATGAAGGAGGGGGCCGTCGAGGATCTCTCCGAGGAGATTTTCAAGGAGTTCGGCCACGTCGACATCCTCGTGAACTGCGTGGGCGGCAACCTCAAGGACGCGACCACTACCCCGGACAAGACCTTCTTCGACCTGGATCTCGACGCCATTCAGAAGGTCATGGACCTTAACTTCTTCTCGTCCGTGGTGAAACCCTGCCAGGTATTTGGCAAACGCATGCTGGACAACGAGCACGGCGGCTCGATCATCAACATTTCGTCTATGGCCGCCATCCGGCCCCTCACGCGTATCGTCGGGTACAGCGCGGCCAAGGGTGCGGTAAACAACTTCACCCAATGGCTAGCTGTGCATCTGGCTAAGGATTGCGGCAAGAAGATACGGGTGAACGCCATCGCGCCGGGGTTCTTCCTGACCGCGCAGAACCAGTTCCTGCTCACCAACGACCGCACCGGCGATTTGACGGAACGCGGGCAGGCCATCATCGATCACACGCCCATGGGCGATTTCGGAGTCGGCGAAGACCTCATCGGCGCGGCGCTATGGCTCGCGTCGGACTCGTCGCGCTTCGTTACGGGCACAGTGATTCCTGTGGACGGGGGCTTCTCGGCGTTTGCGGGCGTTTGACCAAGACATTGTAGAGACTATTTCTGGAAAGGCATTTCGATCATGAGCGATCCGGTCGCAGCACTGAAGAATCACAAACCAAACCACGACTTCCTTATCGCCATCGACTCCGATGGTTGCGCCTTTGATACGATGGAAGTGAAGCATAAGGAATGTTTCATTCCGAACATCGTAAAATTCTGGGATCTGCAACCCATCTCCAAGTTTGCCCGTGCGGCCGCGGAGTTCGTGAACCTCTATTCCAAGTGGCGCGGCGTGAACCGCTTCCCCGCTCTGCTGCTCACTTTCGATCTGCTCGCGGACTGGGACAAGGTCCAGGAGCGCGGTTGGAAGGCCCCGGTCATTCCCAACTTTAAGAAGTGGATCGAAACCGAAACGAAACTCGGCAACCCTGCCTTGGAAGCCTTCTGCAAAGAGCACAACGAACCGGATCTGAAGCGGGGGCTCGAATGGAGCAAGGCGATCAACGTGACGGTATCCGATATCGTGAAGGACGGCCTTCCGCCCTTTCCGCACGTGCGCGAGTCGCTGGAGAAAGCCTACGACCGCGCGGACATGCTCGTGTGCTCTCAGACCCCCACCGAAGCCCTCACGCGCGAATGGGCGGAGCAGGGCATCGCGCAATTCGTCTTTGCCATCGCGGGACAGGAAATGGGCAAGAAGTCGGAGCACATCGCTTTCGCCGCGGATGGCCGTTACGAAAAAGAGAAAATGCTCATGATTGGCGACGCGCCCGGCGACTACAAGGCCGCGCGTGATAACGGCGCCCTTTTCTTCCCCATCAACCCGGGCCAGGAAGAGGTGTCGTGGCAGCGACTCCATGACGAAGCCCTCGACAAGTTCTTCAACGGCACCTATAAGGGTTCCTACGAAGCGGCGCTCATCAAGGAGTTCGACTCCTATCTGCCCGACTCGCCGCCCTGGAAGTCTTGAGTCGCGACACCCATGAAGATCATTGCTGACGAAAACATCCCGTATGCGCGGGAGGCCTTTGGACTGCTCGGCGACGTAACCACCGCGCCCGGGAGAGGCATGACGTCCGATCTCCTGCGCAACGCCGATCTCCTCTTCGTACGCTCCATTACCAAAGTCAACGCCGCGCTGTTAGACGGCACCCGCGTGCAGTTCGTGGGAACCGCGACCATTGGCGAGGACCACGTCGACAAGACCTACCTCGCCGAACGGGGGATCGGCTTCTCGAGCGCGCCAGGCTGCAATGCGAACAGCGTCGGTGAATATATCGCTACCGCCTTGCTGGTCCTCGCGGAATCCCGGGGGTTCAAGTTAAAGGATCGCAAGCTCGGGATCGTCGGACACGGCAACGTGGGCAAACGGGTCGAGCAAAAGGCGCGCGCCCTGGGGATGGAGTGCGTGCTCAACGATCCCCCCTTGGCCCGACAGACAGGCGACGCGAAGTACCGGCCCCTTGACGAGATCTTCGACTGCCAAGTCATTACCGCCCATGTGCCGTTGACGAAGTCCGGCGAAGACGCCACCTACCATCTGCTTAACGAGTCCTTCTTCGACCGGGTCAAGACCGGCACGATCATTATCAATACGTCCCGTGGCTCTGTCGCCGATGGTCAGGCGCTGCGCGCCGCATTGGAGTCCGGCAAAGTCGGGGCCTGCGTTCTCGACGTGTGGGAAGGCGAGCCGAATATCGATCTTAACCTGTTAGCCAATCTTGCCTTGGCGACACCGCACATCGCGGGCTACTCCTTTGATGGAAAGGTAAACGGAACGCGGCAGGTGTATGAAGCCGCATGCCGCCAACTCGGTACGACGCCATCCTGGGATCCTGCGCCCCATCTGCCGCAGCCGGATTGTCCCGAAATCGTGGTCGACGGCACTTTGCCCCCGCAGCGGGCGCTATTGAACGCCCTATCTGCCGTATACGACATTCGCCAAGACGATCATGCCATGCGCGCCATTATTCATGAAGCACCCGAACAACGCGCTGCCTATTTCGATCGCTTGCGCAAGGATTACCCACAACGGCGGGAGTTTCATAACACACGCGCAGCGGTTCAACCCGAAAACGCGGCAATCGCGCAAACGCTTTCGGGTCTGGGCTTTCAGACGGCTTGACCGTCTCTCGAATATCAGGGAGACCGAAAATGCCCCGAGTGACGCACTTCGAGATGCATGTCGAGCGGCCCGAACGGGCTGCCCGGTTCTTCGCGGAAGCGTTCGGCTGGCTGACGCACCCCTGCGGCGGACCGGACGACTATTGGGTGCTCAGCACGGGCCCCGATTCGGAAGCGGGGATCGATGGCGGCGTGATGCGCGCCCGCGATGACGCGCCGCGGATCGTCAACACAATCGCGGTCGAATCGATCGATGATTCCATGGAACGGATCGTTGCGAACGGCGGCGCGATCGTGGCCCCCAAGACGGCCGTGCCCGGTGTAGGGTACAATGCCTACTTCAAGGATACGGAAGGCAACCTCTTCGGCCTGCACCAGTCAGACCCCGAAGCCGAATGACAAAGATACGGTAGAGCGACTATGTTGAAGCTTGTGAACGACAACGGATACCTGAGCGAATCCGACCTGCGGGAATTTGTTGCCCGCGCCTTCGAGAAGGAACACGTCCAGGGCAAACGCGTCCTGTTCGTCATCCCGGACGCCACGCGCAGCATGCCCATGCCCACCATGTTCCGCGCCTTGCACGAGACCCTGCATCGCCGCGTGGCCCGCATGGATTTCCTGATCGCACTGGGCACCCATCCGCCCATGCCGGAAGCCGCTATCCACAAGCTTGTCGGCATCACGCGCGAGGAGCGTGAAGGCAAGTTTCGCAACGTGGGCCTCTTCAACCACGCGTGGAAGAATACGCACGCCCTGATGAAGATCGGCACGCTGACCGAAGACATGCTCGCCGAGATTTCCGACGGCCTCCTGCGCGAGGAAGTCGATGTCACGATCAACAAGCGCATCTTCGACTACGACCTCATCTGCGTCCTGGGCCCGGTTTTCCCCCACGAGGTCGTCGGGTTCAGCGGGGGCAACAAGTACTTCTTCCCCGGCATCGCGGGCGCCGAAATCCTTAACGTGTTCCATTGGCTCGGCGCGTTGATCACGAACCCCATGATCAACGGCACGAAATACACGCCCGTGCGAAAGGTCGTGGACACGGCCGCGTCCATGATTCACATCGAGAAGCGCTGCTTCTGCCTGAACGTCATGGGAAAGGATTGCAAAGGCATCTTCTATGGGACGCCGGAAGAAGCCTGGGACGCCGCCGCCGATCTCTCCGCGCAGACGCACATCCGCTACATGGACAAACCGTTCAAGAGCGTGCTGGCCATGGCGCCGGAGATGTACGACGAGATCTGGGTCGCGGGCAAGTGCATGTACAAGCTCGAGCCGGTCGTTGCGGACGGCGGCGAACTCATCATTTACGGCGCGCACATCAAGGAAGTCAGCGTTACCCACGGCGAACTCATCAAAAAGATCGGCTACCACACGCGCGACTATTTCCTCGCGCAGATGGACAAGTTCCAGGATATCCCCGGCGGCATCCTCGCCCACTCGACGCATGTGCGCGGCATCGGCACCTACGAGGACGGCGTGGAGAAGTGCCGCGTTCAGGTGACGCTCGCCACGTCCATTCCCGAGGACGAGTGTAAGTCCATCAACCTGGGCTACCGCGATCCCGCGTCCATCGACCCGGAACAGTGGCGGAACCGCGAGGACGAAGGCCTGCTCCTGGTCGAGCGCGCGGGCGAAGTGTTGTATCGATTGAAGCAAGGAAACCCGGAACCCCAGCGGCCCGCAGTCGTTAATCTGTAACAGAGCGCCGCTGGGAATGCCCGGTATCGAATAGACCAATCACCGAAGAGAGAGGAGATCCAGGGGGATGCCAAAGAACGTTATCGTTGCACAATCGGGTGGCCCGAGCCCCGTCATCAATAGCTCGTTGCGCGGCGTCATCGACGCCTGCAAACTGTTTCCGGAGACCTTCGGCACCATCTACGCGGGATGGCATGGGATCGAAGGCGTACTGAAGGAAGAGTTGCTGAATCTCTCCGCCCAGGACGAAGAAGAAGTCGCACTGCTGCGCTACACGCCGGCCGCCGGTTCCATCGGCACCTGCCGGTACAAGCTCAAGAAGAACCAGCAGGCCGATTTCGAGCGCGTCATCGAGGTCATGAAAGCCCACGACATCGGCTACTTCTTCTACAACGGCGGCAATGATTCCATGGACACGGCCCATAAGGTCAGCGTGCTCGCGCACGAGCGCGGTCTCGATTTGGTCGCGGTCGGCGTGCCCAAGACCATCGACAACGACGTGGGCGATTCGGAATTCAAACTCATCGACCACACGCCCGGCTACGGCAGCGTCGCGCGCTACTGGATGGGCATCGTTCAGAACGCGAACGAGGAAAACGCCGGCTCCTGCCCCGCCGATCCGGTGCTCGTGTTGCAGGCCATGGGCCGCAAGATCGGCTACATCCCCGCGGCGGCGCGCCTTGCCGACCCCAAGCGCGAGATGCCGCTTCAGATCTATCTCACCGAATCCGCGGTCACCGCCGAGGAGATGTGCGACAATGTCAACGACCAACTCAAGAAGGACGGCCGTTGCATCATCGTCGTCAGCGAAGGGTTTGAGGTCGGCGACATCGGCGCCACGAAGGACAGCTTCGGTCACACGCAGTTCAGCGCGTCCAAGACGACCGTCGCCCAGCAGGTCGTCACCATGCTGAACGAGCGCGGCTTGCCCGTCCCCGGCGCGGCGCGTGGCCAGGTTTCTGGCACGGATCAGCGCGATACGTGTCTGTATGCATCCATCCCGGACCTCGACGAAGCCTACAAAGTGGGCCAGAAAGCGGCCCTGATCGCGGAGTCCGGCGAGAACGGCTGGATGGCAACCATCCTCCGCGAGCCCGGCCCCATCTACAACGTGCGCTACGACAAGGTGCCCCTGGAAAAGGTCGCCAACTCGGAACGCACCTTCCCCAAGGAATGGCTTGCCCCGAGCAAGATTGACGTGACCGACGATTTCGTGCGTTACGCCAAACCGCTCATCGGCGAAGACTGGGCCAGCGTGCCGGTCGTCAACGGCCGCCAGCGTTTCACGCGGTTCAAACCCATCTTCGCGGAGAAGAAGCTGCCCGAGTATACCTTGGAAGCCTTGCGCAAGTAGCAAAGGAGTTGTGCGGCAGTCCGATGATCTTTTACTACAACACGGACTACGACAAACCTTCGGGCGGCATGTGGGCCTGTTACCGCCACGTCGATGTCTTGAACAAACACGGCATCGACGCGGCGGTGTTGCATGTGGAACCCAGTTTTCGTGTGAGTTGGTTCGAGAACGCGACCCGCATCGAAAACATGAAGAAAGTCGTCGCGCATCCCGACGACATCGTCGTGATTTCTTCGATCATTGAGCATCAGTGGCCGGACGTCTTCCCCGAACTGCGCAAAGTCATCTTCAACCAGGGCGCGTATTTGACCTTTCACGCCTATCCCCTGGGTTACGCGGGCAAATACCACTACGAAGATGCCCTGGGGACCATCGTCGTGTCCGAGGATAGCGAACGTTATCTCCGATGCGCCTTTCCGGAGATCCCCATCTTACGGACGGTATACGGCATCGATCCGAATCTCTTCCACTACGACCCCGCGATCAAAAAAGACCAGATCGCCTTCGTCCCCGCGCGGAATCCGGACGAGGCGAAACAGGTCCTCTGCATCTTGACGAACCGGGGCATGCGTCTCCCCCTCGTGCCGATTCACGACAAATCGCGCGAAGAGGCCGCGCGCATCCTGCGCGAGTCGCGGTACTTCCTTTCCTTCGGTTTCCCCGAAGGGTTCGGCCTTCCCCCCTGCGAAGCCATGGCCTGCGGCTGCATCGTGATCGGCTATCACGCCATGGGCGGCCGGGAGTTCCTGAAGGCGCCGTATGCCTTCCCGGTCGGCCAGGGCGACGTGATCGAGTTTGTCGAGACCGTCGAACGGGTGCTGGCGGAGGACCATGCAGCCACGGCCCTAGCCGCGTCCGCCTTCATCGCCGAGCAGTATTCCCCCGCGCAGGAGCGGGAAAGCATCCTGGGTTGTTGGCATCAGTTGCTGGGCGCGTAACCCGGTGGTCCAAAACTTCGTTCGCCGCCCCGTTTTGTAGTACAATTTTAGCCACTGTGCGCCCTATCCATTCCCGGGCGAGGGCACCCAACAACCCAATTGCCGTGGATTGGCGCACAGGTTTGGGGGAAACCAGGAACGTGGTCATTTGAGGAGAACGCTACCCATGGCTGAAATGGACATCGGACTTATCGGGCTCGCCGTTATGGGCGAAAACCTTGTGTTGAATATGGAGAGCAAGGGCTTCTCCGTTGCGGTCTACAACCGCACTGTCGAAAAGGTCGACAACTTCATTAACGGCCGCGGCAAGGGGAAGAACTTCAAGGGCTGCCACAGCATCGAAGAACTGTGCGCCAACCTCAAGCGTCCGCGCAAGGTCATGATGCTCGTCAAGGCTGGCAAACCGGTTGACGATTTCATCGAGCAACTAATCCCGCACCTGGAAAAGGGCGACATCATCATCGACGGAGGCAACAGCCACTTCCCCGACACCATCCGTCGCGCCGAGCACTGCGAAAGCAAAGGCCTGCTCTACATCGGCACGGGCGTGTCCGGCGGCGAAGAAGGCGCGTTGAAAGGGCCGTCCATCATGCCCGGCGGCTCTCCCGAAGCGTGGGAGCACGTGAAGCCCATCTTCCAGGGCATCGCGGCCAAGACGGACGACGGCACTCCCTGCTGCGACTGGGTCGGCGAAGGCGGTGCGGGCCACTTCGTGAAGATGGTCCACAACGGCATCGAATACGGCGACATGCAGATGATCTGCGAAACGTACCAGCTCATGAAGCAGGGCCTCGGCATGTCGAACGAAGAAATGCACCAGGTCTTCGCCGAATGGAACCAGGGCCACCTGGATTCGTACCTCATTGAGATTACACGTGACATCCTCGGCTACAAAGACGAAGACGGCAACGAAGTCGTCGATCTCATTCTCGATCGCGCGGGCCAGAAAGGCACTGGAAAATGGACAGTCGTCGCGGCATTAGACTCCGGCCAGCCTCTTACGCTCATCGGTGAGGCCGTCTTCGCGCGCTGCCTGTCCGCCATCAAAGACGAACGAGTCGAAGCGTCCAAACAGTTGGAAGGCCAGGTGGATTCCTTTAGCGGCGACAAGAAGGCATTCGTTGACGATTTGCGCAATGCCCTCTACGCCTCGAAGATCGTCAGCTACGCGCAAGGTTACCAGCTCATGCGCGCCGCGGCCGAGGAGTACGGCTGGAACCTGAACTACGGCGGCATCGCCCTCATGTGGCGCGGCGGCTGCATCATCCGCTCCGTGTTTCTGGGCAAGATCAAAGAAGCCTTTGACGACAATCCGGAACTGGTAAACCTGTTGCTCGACCCCTTCTTCAAGGATGCCGTATCCAAGGCGCAGGCGTCGTGGCGGCGCGTCGTGTCCACCGCCGTCAATATGGGAATCCCCGCGCCCGCCATCGGCTCCGCGTTGGCGTACTTCGACGGCTACCGTTGCGAGCGCCTTCCGGCCAACTTGCTACAGGCGCAACGCGACTACTTCGGCGCCCATACCTACGAGCGCGTCGACAAGCCGCGGGGCGAGTTCTTCCATACGAATTGGACGGGACGCGGCGGGAGCACCTCCGCTTCCACGTACGACGTGTAAGACGGCGCAACCCCGGAGGAGGAGCGAAGGGAGCCCATGGAAGGTTCGATTCAGGAATACGCCAAGATTGGCATCGTACACTTCATGGCCTATCCCGCCTGTGGTGGCGGCGACGGGCCGGTTCTGGAATCGGTGGAAGCACTGGCGAAGGATCCCCTGTTCGATGTGATTGAGATCACGCGGATCAATGATGCCACGCAGCGGAAGCAGGTCCGGTCCATCGCGGAAGGAAACGGCGTAGAACTATGTTTCGGGGCGCAGCCCATCTTGCTGGGCGGGGGCCTGGACCTCAACCATCCTGAGAACGACGAGCGGATTAAGGCGATCGAGGCGGTCAAGAACGGGATCGATCAGGCCGAAGAACTCGGCTCGAAAGGCGTCGCCGTCCTGAGCGGCAAAGTCAGCCCGGACAAGAATGCGGCCATGGCACGTCTTGTCGATTCCCTTCGCCAACTCGGCAATTACGCTGGCGACAAGGGCCTGCCCCTCGTGCTCGAAACCTTTGACCAAGTGCCCTACGGAAAGAACTGCCTGATCGGTTCGACCACAGACGCGGTGACCATCTCCGAGGAAGTCCGCAAGGACTGCCCGAACTTCGGCATCATGCTGGACCTGAGTCATCTGCCGCTTCAGGGGGAGCGCTCGGAAGACGCCATCCCGGCCGCCGGCGATCATCTCGTCCACGCGCACATGGGCAATTGCGCGATGGACGATCCGGACCATCCTGCATACGGCGACAATCATCCGCGTTTCGGAGCGCCCGGAACGCGAAACGATGTGCCGGAACTGGCGGAGTATTTGAAAGTCCTGTTGGATACCGGCTATCTCGACAAGCAAAACCGCCGCGTACTCAGTTTCGAAGTTAAGCCCATGGCCGGGGAGACGTCCGAAGCGATCGTGGACGAATCGAAGCGGAAGCTCGAAGAGGCCTGGAAACAAGTCTAATCGCAACCGCGCCCGCGAGCCGATCCGGTCCGCGGGCGCGTTCATTTCCTAACTGCAAGGATTGCCGCCGGCCTCGCACGTATTCCGGCGAACACGAAAGGAACGGAGGCTCACATGGCCAAGATCTTTGTTGCACGCCGCATTCCTGACGCAGGTCTGAATCTGCTTTACAACGCGTTTGGCAAAGAGGACGTCACCATCTACCCGGAAGACCGGGTCATTCCGCGGGAAGACTTGCTCAAAGGCGTCAAAGGAATGGACGCCGTTCTTCCTATCTTGACGGATCGGATCGACGGCGAAGTCATGGATGCCGCCGGGCCGCAACTGAAAATCATCGCCAACTTCGCCGTCGGCTACAACAACATTGACGTGGAAGCCGCCACCCAACGGAAGATCCCCGTGACCAACACGCCCGGCGTCCTCACGGAAACCACCGCCGATCTCACTTGGACGCTCATGCTGGCAGTCGCCCGGCGCGCCGGGGAATCGGAGCGCATCCTGCGCGCGGGGAAGTGGACCGGCTGGGGTCCCATGCAGTTGATGGGGTCCGACGTCTACGGGAAGACGCTCGGCATCTTCGGCTACGGCCGCATCGGCCAGGCCGTGGCGCGTCGCGCCCTCGCGTTCGACATGAAGGTTATTTACGCGAGCCGGCGCCCCGTGGACTCGGGCCTGGATCATAAGACCCACCCGCGTCCCGTGGATAAGAGGACCTTGCTCGCAGAGTCCGACTTTGTCAGCATCCACTGTCCCCTTCTCCCCGAAACCACCCACGCATTTGGCGCCGCCGAGTTCGACGCAATGCAGAACACCGCCTATCTCATCAATACGTCGCGCGGCCCAGTGGTAGACGAAGCGGCCTTGGTCGACGCCTTGAAAACCGGCAAGATTGCCGGCGCCGGCCTGGACGTTTACGAAGAAGAGCCCAAGATCCATCCCGGCTTGTTCGAGTGCGAAAACGCGGTGCTGCTACCCCATCTCGGCAGCGCTACACAGGAGACTCGCGGTAAGATGGCCCACATCGCCGCCACCAACATCGTCGCCCGCTTGACGGGCGAACAGCCACCGAACTGTGTGAACCCGGAAGTTCTGTAGCCTGTATCACGGTACGCATTCGCGCACGTCTTCGTCGTGACCACAGAACAGCCCTTGTGCTGCGTCTAGGGTCATGATAGGTTATTCCCTAGGCCTTTCGTTGGCCTCAATGTGTGAGAGGGTACTTGTGCCCAATTGGCCCGCTACATGAACCTGAGCAACGAAGAAGCAGAAGAACTGTTGGCCGGAGTGCTCGCCCAACAGCTTCGCGGCGTGCCATCTCTCACTCTCGCGAACGTGTTCACGGCTTGGTACTCCGATTCATCCCACGGTCTCCTGGATCGACTCGTGCATGCAAGTGCGATCAGCGCTGACGACAGTGTGTTGCTTCACCGCCTCGTCGATGAGGCGGTTGAGGCCCATCGTGGGGACAGTCGCGCGGCACTCGCGAGCTTTGGCGGACTGGAACGGGTCAATCAAGTATACATGGGCAGCCTGCCATTCGCCGCTGACGCAAACCCGACAATCCAACAATGGAGTGCCCGCCCGGGAGAGTTGGACCAGGATCGCCTGGCCGTAGACGAATCGCCCGGCCGCTATCGGACCGTCAGCGAGTACGCCCGCGGGGGCATGGGGCGCGTCCTTCTTGTCTACGACGAGCACTTTGGCCGTGAAGTCGCCATGAAAGAACTTCTGCCCATCGCGCCGGCAGACGGCGAGACCTTCACTCCCGGACGCGAGGCGATGGCCGTCGCATCCCGTTTTCTCCTGGAAGCACGCATTACGGGCCAACTGGAACATCCCTCGATCATCCCCGTGTACGAACTCGGACGCCACCCGGACGGTTCCTTCTACTACACAATGAAGTTGGTTCGCGGCCGTACGTTGTCCGAAGCGGTACGCAGTGCCGGGAATCTGAATGAACGACTTGCACTCCTCCCCCATTTTCTCAATCTGTGCCAGGCAGTGGCCTACGCGCACAGCCGCGGTGTAATCCACCGCGATTTGAAGCCCGGAAACGTCATGGTAGGCGAATTCGGCGAGACGGTCGTGCTTGATTGGGGCCTCGCCAAGATGCTCCGCGGCGATTCACCGGAAAGCGACAATCTCGCCAGGACGCTGAAGTCTCTCCAGTTCTCCTCATCCGCTGATTCTGCTCATACGATGGAGGGGCAGGTTGTGGGCACACCGGCGTACATGGCTCCGGAACAGGCCGGCGGGCAATTGGACGAGGTCAATGAGCGGTCCGACGTGTATTCCCTTGGCGCCATCTTATACGAACTCCTTACAGGCGACCGGCCGTATCCGCGAGGCAAGGCGGCCGAAGTTCTCCGAAACGTATTGTCAGAGATCCCGAAACCGATTTCTACCGTGGAACCCAATGCGCCTTCCGAATTGATCGCCATCTGCGAACGCGCGATGTCTCGGGCGCCCCAATACCGATACAGCGACGCCCGGGAACTGGCCACCGACATCGATCGTTTTCAGACCGGAGCCTTGGTCGTAGCTTACCGCTACTCCCTGGTCGACCATTTCCGGCGCTGGGTACAACGTCACCGAGCGGTTGCATGGACGGCGGCAACGGCTGTCATCGTCATCGCGGCTATCACCGTGTTCTACACTGGACAACTCCAGTACACAAATGTGCTGCTTGCCGATTCACGCGACGAGGAGCGCTTGCAACGCGTCCTGGCGGAAGAACAGGGTTATCTCTCGTCAATTCGCCTCGCAAGCGAGTACATCGACTCCGCCGAGGTTGAGCGTGCCAGCGAAACCTTGTGGGCAACGCCGGAATCTCTCCGCAACTGGGAGTGGGGGTATCTTCTCAATTGCGCGTACGATACCGATTTCAAGCTTCGCGGATGCAACATCGGCTGCTACAGCCCGAACGGGCGGATCCTCGCAACCGCGTCGCGGGAAAACGGGGTACAACTTTGGGATGCTGAAACCGGAAGGATAATTGCTGGAATCGAAGGGACGGTTACGCCGAGGATCCATGCCTTGGCGTTTAGTCCTGATGGAGAACACCTCGCCACTGGTGCCGCTGACGGAAACATCCGACTCTGGAGCACCGAAACATTGGAGCTTATCGCGACGCTCGGACCCCGCGATGATTATATTCTAGACATCGCCGTCGATGCCGGAGGAAACCGTCTCCTGGCCACGGGGGGAGACGGAAACGTCGATCTCTGGGACCTTTCCAAGATGATCCGTCTTCAATCGTTCAGCAGACCTGGATTCGCGCTCTACTCCGCGGAGTTCTCGACGGATGGCGCGCGAATCCTCGCTTCCGGTGAATCAGAAACCGCGGTGTGGACCGAAGATTCTGAGTTACCACGATTCGTGACACGGGGAATCCGTGCCCGGTTCATGCCCAACAGTCATGACTGGGCTGTTGTCCGCGGTTCGGAAGTGGTCGTGATCGATGGCGGAACCGGAGCTGAAACCGAGTTCCATGTCGATCACTCTACGGACGTTCGGGCCGTCGAATTCAGCCCGGACGCAACTCTCCTGGCAGTTGGCGACGTCGGGGGTGCATGCAGGCTCTATGGCACCGGAGATACGCGTCCCTTGTATGAATTCCGCCATGGACAGTCGCTTCATGGACTCCGGTTCAGTCCCGATTCCGAGTTCCTGATCACGTATTCCCTTCCCGGGGAATTCAGAATTTGGCACGCGGCAACGGGCGCGGAGATCGCCACATACATGAGTGAACCCAACCAAAGCATCGTCTTGACCTTCCGGTCGGACGCCAAACAATTCGCCAGCTTCGGTGTAACCGACGCCCTTCACGCCTGGCCGCTGGCTCCGCCGCCAAGCGAAGCCGTGGTCGCGGACATCCCCGACAGGATTATGGCCGTGGATGCCTCCGCTTCTTTCGAACGTATCGCCATCGGGACCCAGTCAAGGGAGGTCCATGTGCTGAATCGCCGTTCAGGAACCGGCACCACGGCATACGCGTCGTTTAGCACGGAACCGACCTACCTTCATGCCCTGAGCCCGGACGGAAAACTGCTTTGCTTGGTGAACGATGGGTTCACTCCGCTCGTCTGGGAAGTCGATAGCGAGAAACTTGCGACGCGGGTGCCACGTTCGTCGCGGCGAATCACCGCGGTACGCTTCTCTCCGGATTCCGAATACCTCGCGCTGGGATACCTGGATGGTTACCTCGGTGCCTTTGAAGCGCGGTCGGGGGTCGAGAAGGCGGTCATCAATGTTGCCGACGATTCCCTTTCAGCCCTCACGTTTATACCCGGAACCGCGAAGGTGGCAGTGGGCTCCCACACCGGTGCGCTCTCCATTTGGGATCTGGCCACCGCCACCCGCACATACGACCCTCTCGACCTCAAATCCGAGATTACGTCCATCGCCGTCACGCCCGATAATGCGCAACTGCTCATCGCCACTGCTGACGAGTCCGTGCGTGCCTGGAACTTCGCAGACGCATCCGACCGATTGACGATTCGTCCTATTCGTACAAGGTGGCCCGTGCCCATGGGCGACCTGAATCGAATCTGTGTCACCAACCGCCCGGGCGAACCCACCCGCGTGACTCGAGACAAAGACGGGCAGGACCTCCTCGCTATCGGACACGGATTGCACTCGCACCGCCACGCCTTTTACATTGCCGAGGAGTCCACACTCCTGGCCGCTTCTGACGACGGAACCCTTCGGGCCTATCGCGCGGCGCCGTGGACCGCCGAAGATCTGCCCGGCCTCGAAACGGAGCTATGGCGAGACCGGTACGAGACCTACCGGTCACGAAGCCAAACCTTCGAATCAACTCCGCTCCCCTATACCGGCGCTGAAACCTTGATGCTTGCCATTCCGACTGACGTCCTCAAGAGTGGTGTCGGCCTCATCATGGATACAGCCCGAAAGGGATATCAGGAACCTGGAGGCGCCAAGTTCCAGGTTGACGAGCAGGCGGCGCAATTGCTGCAGTTCCTCGGTGTTCGAGCCGGCGATCGGATGGTGAGTCTGAATGAGGTCCCGCTTGAGAATGGCATCGACAACACCGTCACGGACCGGGTCCGACGCTCTATCACGGACCAGCATGAGCCTCAGGCGCGACTTCGACTGATCCGCGGGATTCGCGACGTTGAAATCAACTATCGAGTCCTGGAGGTCACTGATTCAATCCAGCGGATTGTCCACTCGCGCGACGAACTGCAGCGATTATTGCGTCATTGTATTGAGATGCTGGAAGAAAACCGGACGGCAGTGTCCCAGCAGAACGCTTTCAAGAACCGTCATTTGCGGGTTTTCGAGAGCAGTGATGCCAAGTATTCGGGCTTTCGCGTAGCAAATACAAACAAGCAACCCGAACGCCATACACTCTCACAACTTCAATTACAGACGGGAGATGTTATCGTGAGTATCGACAACACACGTACGCTCACGATAGACGACATGGCAACCGAATTACGCAAAGCAATTGACCGCCTCCAGGTCGATTCTCAGGCCACGGTCGAATTTGATCTGCTTCGTGGTTCATTCACGCGGGTGCGCCTGTTGATGACAGTCGCGGAGTAGCATAGCGTTTAATCAGCAACCATATAGGAGGTCTCGCGAATGGGGGACTATTACGTACCAACCGATCCAAAGGCGGGAATGGTTATTCGGAGGATGCTCTATCTATTGCACGAGATGACCTTCCGCGGGTATTTTCTGACATCCCCCTACGTAGACGTGCTTGGCCAACACGCGGAGCGCGTTGGGAAGGCCCCCGAGACAATCGACTTCAATCTCGGCAAACCCGAGACCCAAGTCCGTCTCGAAAAACTGGTTGATTCTTTAAACACCTCCGGATTCGGCAACGCCCCGCTCGCGGACCAGTTTAATCCTCCGCAGGAACTGCCGGAGGCAGTCTGGACCGCAAGCGAAAAGGTCGAAGAGGCCGGGATCTTCATTCCGTACTACCATGCACGGGATAAGACACTGGTGGCGGATCTGTTGAACGACGGCTTTCTGGATGAGACCGAAGGATGGGGCTCCTACAACCTGCACGTCCTGTTTTCGACTGCGGGCTCCACCTACACCACCCCCGCTCACCGGCAACGACTGCGCACCTTGACCAAAGCGAAGAAGGCGAACGTGGTACGTCCCTCGCGCCTCTACGCCGCAGCGGAAGGCACCATCCTGTCCAACGACCCATCAAAGGAGCATTGTTGTGATGGCGGGAGTTGTATACACGTCTCCGACTTGAGTCTCTGCTGCACCGAAGTCGAATCGGCGTGCTCAGCGTGGAGTGACCCATGCCCGTGATAGGCGAAGCGTAGGACCCACCGCGTGATCGCAGGCACGAATTCCGGATTGGCGGACGACCCTTGTTGCAACATCTGCGCACTTGCAGAATGGGAAGCGGCCGCTCAACCGCGCGAACCCGATGCTTGTGCAAAACCCTTGCGTCGGCAGAATTCGCGATCGACGGATAGCACAATTCGAACGAAACCATGCGTCCTGTTCGGGGATTAAGCGATTGTGGGCCAAGTCTGACAAGTGCGCTGGCTGAATCGGAGGGCTTCTCTAATGCGAATGCACGTCTTGTTGTCATCCGTGATGGTTCTTTTTGCGGGCTGCATCCCCTTGTCCATACACCCCCTCTACACCGACGAGGACCTCGTTTACGACACGGGTCTCGAAGGGGCGTGGGGCGAAGAAGAAGAACAATGGATATTCGAAAAGGCCGACGAGAAGGAATACAAACTCACGATCAAGGACGGCGAGGAAATCTTCGTGTTTTCCGCGCACCTGGTACAACTGAAGGATTACCGATTCCTCGACATGCAAGCCAGCGAAGTAGCTGGTCTTTCCGATTTCTTCGCGGGCTTCTTGATCCCGGCCCATGGGGTCTTTCAGATCGAACGCGAGGGCGACACGCTCCGGCTCCGGACTATGGACTACGAATGGTTGGAGGAACGGCGCGAGAATGGCCGCCTCTGGGTGGCGCACGAAGAGCTCGATGACTGGTTCGTATTCACGGCCGACACCAAACGCATGCAGCGATTCTTCCTGAAATGGATCGATAACGAAGACGCCTACGGCGGATGGGAGGAAACCGGCCGTCTTCGGGGCACGGAGGAGGCTACCGCACAGTCCTAGGCATCCATTCGCCGTCGACCGCCCTTCCGCGCTATAATTACAGCTCACAGCAGGAGGTCAGCAAGGAAGGGAGTTTCCATGATTTACGTGGGGCGCATCGTTTGTGTAGGCATGACGGATGACGGCCGCTTGTACGCGGGGTACCGGGTGTCGAGCCGATCGTTTCCAAACCGCCACGCCGTGACCCGGGGCGAAGCCGTCAGCATCATCCCCAAGCCGGGTCACGAATCCGACGTCGAAAAGAACCCCTACATCGCGTACAACTGCGTCCGCATTGTCTG
>CAZWDH010000083.1:0-23564 GCA_964632865.1 uncultured Nitrospiraceae bacterium | reverse complement strand
GTCGCTGCCCAGGTCTACCGCGCGGATGGTCTCCCGATTCGGCAAATCGATTACGAGGGCATCACCGAAAAACACGCCCGTGTCCACTTGGTGGAGCCGATCGCCGCCGTCTTCGAAGTGCCAGGGCGCATCCACGTGGGTGCCAGTATGGGTGCTCAAAGACAGGGTGGAAACGTTACACCCGGCACCTTCGGCAATTCGTGAAGCCGGCCGAAGCGAAAACTCGGTATCCCCCGGCCACACAGTCATGCCTTCGCGCATGGGAATGCTCACGTCTATCCAATTTACACCCATCCGGAATCCCCGATTACGCCTGTCAAAGTCCGCCGGCGTCAGGAGTAGAATCGACCGCATCGCAGCAAAATGGCGGTACCATTATACACCCCGATCCCGCCGATGCGATATGGGGTTCTGCCTCATTGCCGCCGGTTGTCGAAATCCCGTAGTAGACCCGAAACCTCCCCCGTTCCAACCTCTCCTCAACTATCTCACATTTCTTGGTTTATCGCAACCCGCAAATTCCGGCTTTCGATGTACAGCCCGGCGGGCTGGCGCGGCTGGAAGTGTTGAGCGTACTTGACGTTTAGGGCGGAGGATTCTTCTCGATCTGCTCAACCTTATGGGCGAGAAGTGCGACCTCCTGGGTCAATTCGCGGTTGCGCTCGGCCAATCGGGAAATGACGATGGTGAAACACAGTACCAGCGCCAAGGTGAATGCAAAGTACATGGCAAAGAGCACGGTCAGGTACTGGAACTTGAAGAAATGGGCGAGCGAGGTGATGATGCCGGGAAACAGGCCCACCAGAAGACTAAGCCCGGCGGTGGCAAGCCACAGGAGCGCATAACGCTCTTTCAGATACCCGCGGCGCACCAGCTCCAGGACGACAAGCAGCAACAGGACGCTGAGTCCCAGGATGCCGAGCCGGTGTGCCGTCTGAATCCCTGTCTGCGCGTAGCCGTCCATCGCTAATGGTCTCCCGTCGCGCGCTTCGAGGTTCGGAACAGATCGACGAAGATGGCGAGCCCGACCTTCACCATATAGTACACGGCATGGGGAGGTTTGATGGAGGTAACACCCCCTTTCCGGGGATGCATGGTGACCGGTATCTCCACGGCGCGCAGCCCGCACATATGAAGGATAACCAGTGCCTCGGCTTCCGGATAGTCGTCCGGATACCGGTCCGCGAAGACCTCCAATGCCCGGCGATTCATGGCGCGGAAGCCGCTGGTCGTATCGGTAATGCCGCCGCCGATCAGCGCGTCGACGAGACGGGATAGTATGGATTTACCGATCCTGCGGCTGAGCGAGGGCGTGTAGCCGCTGTCGGCCACATAACGCGAGCCGATGACGACGTCCGCATCGTTCCGGGAAAGCCGCTCCACGAGCGAGGGAATTTGCTCGACGGGGTGCTGCCCATCGGCGTCGCATTGAATTGCGATGTCGTAGCCATGGCGAATTGCGTATTTGAATCCCGTCTGCATGGCGCCGCCGATACCGAGGTTGTAGGGGAGCCGAACGAGCGCCGCATGGCCGGTGGCGCCCACCCGCTCCGCCGTCCGGTCGTGTGACCCGTCGTCAATCACCAGCACGTCGTACTCCGGTGAGTGGGATCGCAACGCCGCGATAACGTCGCCGATGGTCTCCTCCTCGTTATACGCGGGAATGATGACGAGCACGCGCGGCATCACGCGGTCCTCTTTCGCAGCACCAGGAAGACCCATACGCCGCGCAGCATTCCGACAGCCCGGGCCACGTCACGCGCCAGCATGACGGGCAGGAACAATAGGATCGTAGGGTTTCCGGTGCGGCGCATCATTCGCCATGGCACTTGAAGTCGCGCGGCCATGAGCAGCGCCGTAAGTGCGGCGAGGGTCAGAAGCGCCGCCGGATGCAACGCAGTGGCGAGCGTTGCGAAGATGGCCACGAGGACGAGGCAAATGAGCACGGGCGCCGCAAGGTCGGCGATTCCGGCGTACCGGTCCCCGCCCGCGCGCTTAGGATGTTTGGCGTACAGCTTCATTCGCCAGAATCCATGACGCATCTGACTCCGGAGGTACGCGCCGAGCTGGGTTGGATGATGGTGGCGCACAACCGCATCATGGACAAATCGAAGCCGCCCTCCCGCGTCGATGAGGCGGTAGGCGAGATCGTTGTCCTCTCCGGATGCGGCGGTGAAGGCTTCGTCAAAACCGCCCATACGGTCGAACGCGTTCTTCTCGTAGGCCACGTTGAAGGAACCCAGAAAATCGACCTCCTCACCGAGCGCCGCGTGACGCACCAGTATCTCTTCGTGTATCCAACGCGCCAGGAGCGAATCGGGATTGGCGATCCCGTACGTTCCACCCGTGGCCGCGACGCGGTCGTCAAACCCGGAGACAAGCCGCTCCACCCAGTCTACCTGCGGAACGCAGTCGGAGTCCGTGTAAACGAGAAACGCTCCCTGCGCGATGCGGGCACCCGCGTTGCGCGCGGCGGCCGGGCCCCGTTGCTCCTGATGCACGAATCTTACTGGAAACGATTCGGCGATACGAGCCGTATCGTCCGTCGAACCGTCGTCTACCACGATAACTTCGATGGGCGCGTAGGTTTGTTGCAGGCAGCCTTTCAGACAGGCCTCGAGCGTCCGGGCCGCGTTGTGGGCTGGAACGATCACGGACACGAGGGGATTCGCGTTCGAACTCATCGGGCGCGCTTCATTGGTTCGCGCCGCGCGACGGAGTCCACAACGTCGCGCACGGCCGCGATCAATGGCTGTCGGGCGGGGGAATAGCCGGTATAGGCCGGTGGCGGATCGGCGCAAGCACTTTCCAGTGCTTCGGTGTCCAAAATCATGCGGCCCCAGCCGCGGCGCTCCACGGCGCGCGCGAGATCGAGCTGGTGATCGTTCATATGCTCGTTGAAACGTTTCAGCCGCGGCACGACGATCAGGGGACGCACCATATCGAGCGCATCGGTGACGCACCCGATTCCCGCGTGGCACACGACAAGTCGCGCCTCCCGCTGGATCGCGAGCACCTCATCCCGGGGCCGGAAATCGAAATGTTCGCAATGGGCGGGGATCGTCTGTCCCATGCCGGTTTGAATGACAATCTTCTCGCCCGTCTTGGCCGCAACAGCGTCCATCGCAAGAATGAGCCTGGGGAAGTCGAGGAACATAGTGCCAACCGTTACGTAGATCATAGGCCCGCCCCTCCCGGGGCGGTCTCATCGATTAGGCTTCCCGCGTACAGGGCGCGTGGTCCGTACGCTTGAAGCAGTTCCGGCCATTGGACATAAAACCGTTCCGCCAGCCAATACATCACGCGGCCCGTCACTGAGGGTTTGGTCACTTGCGCGCCACATTCGATGTAGACCGACGGAATGCGGAACGCTTTCGCGACCAGGACGACCGGGATGGCGATTTCGGCGCCGGTAGAAATCACGAGGTTGGGGCGTTCCTTTCGGAAGATGCGCGTGACGCGCGCCAGGTTTCGCAGGAACTCAATTGGATTTCGTGCCATATTCGGCACCAGGTAGGCATTGGGAAGGCGCCGGGTCGTGTCCGCGTCGTAACAGAAGTAAAAGGTGTTGTGCCCCGCATAGCTCTCCGCCAACTGGAGCATCTCCGTAAGATGACCTCCATGGGAGCAGGTGAGGCAAATCGTGACGGATCTATGTTCGCTCCGTTCCATGACGTCTACTGTGGGGCTGACGGCGCTTGGCCGTGCTCTTTGCGAGGGTGTAGGCGGGCAGCCGGTGGGATCGGAGCGATCAGGCCTTGAATGATGCCCCAGGAGTACGGCCAGATGACCACCCACCGCGCAATCCACCGCGGCAGCGCCATCGACAGGCTGCGAAAGCGTATTGCCAAGAAAACAAACGTGAGCAGCAAGGGCGCCAGCGCCACGCATATTCCAGGAACGGGTGCGACGATGGCAAGGAGGATTCCCACCGGCAGCAATCCCGCCAGGAAGGGGATCGCGAGCGTGTAGTACCACAGGCTGTCCCGCCAACCCGCCGCGCGCATCATGACGACGATATCTTTGCCCATCATCACGGCTTTGCGCATGAGCCCCCGAAACCGGGTCTCGTAACGATGACGTACGGCAGCCCGCTCGTCGAACCAGATGCGGTGGCCGGATTTTCGTAGGGCCGTCGCGATGTATACATCCTCGGCGGCGCTGTGCCGCGGAAGTTTGAGCCATCCGCCCACGTCGCGAAGCGCCTGGGTGCGGAAGTAGCTGTTGCCGCCGATGATACCTTCGCATTCCCCGGTCGACTCGGTTTCCACAATGAACCACATGTGGTGAAGCCATGCGGTGAAATTTCGCGCCTCGGCGGGCGGGTGCCGCCCGGTTCCCGCGGCGATCTCGGGGCGGGAGTCGAGGACTTTTTTCACACTCTCCACCCATTCCGGGACCAGTTCGCAGTCCGCGTCCGTAAACGCCAGATAGTCCGTCGTACAGGCCTCGAGCACAGCGTTTCTCGCCTCGTAGAGGCCGGTCGCATTGCTCGCAATGACGCGGGCGCCGTGTTCCTTCGCGACCTCCGCAGTGGGATCGGCGAGATCGTCCACGGCCACCAGCACTTCGTCCGGCGCAACGGTCTGCCGCGAAATGCTGGCGAGGCAATCTCCGATAATGTGTTGCGCATTCCGCGCACAGATTGCCAGCGTCAGTGATGCCATGCCGTTTCCGACCCCCTTTTGCGCCCACACGTTTCGATTCCACCGAGATGGTATTGGACCTCCTCGCAAATGGCAAGGTCTTTGTCGCCCTTTCGCGGACTGGCAAAGCTATGACATTGATCTATCCGAAGATACGCCGGTTTTTGACAACAATTGATCGCATCCATAGAATGCCTCCGATTGGAGAATGCATTGAGCAAGGTCACGTTTACGGCAATCGGTGGGGGCGCGGAAATCGGCGCCAACTCCTATCTCATTACCGCGGAAGACCACGACGTCCTCCTGGATTGCGGGATTCACCCCAAAAAAGAAGGCGTCGAAGCGCTGCCGCAACTGGATTTGTTGAAGCGGTCACCCGAAGCCGTGATCGTGTCGCACGCGCATATCGATCATTGCGGCGCGGTGCCGTACCTCATGCGCGATCATCGGACCACTGAGTGTTACGCCACGCAGCCGACGGTGCGGATCATGGATCGTATGCTCCACAACAGCGTATCCGTGATGGGCACGCTTGCGGTGGAACGGGGCATCCGCGAGTATCCTCTGTACAGTCACAGCGACGTGGAATACGTCATTCGCCGAAGTTACGGTCTGGCCTTCGAGCAGGAGTTCGCCCTTACCTGGGACAGTCCCTTCCGAGCGAGCTTTCACCCCTCGGGACACGTATTGGGGAGCGCGAGCGTGCTGCTTCGCGCGCCGGGTCACACGATTTTCTACTCCGGCGACGTGTGTCTGACCCATCAGGAATTGATGGCGGGGTTGCGGTTGATCGATCCGTCCGAGGACGTGACTACGCTGATTATCGAAAGCACCCGGGGCACGCATGAAGAAGGCCATGCCATCACCTTTGAGGGCGAGACGGAACGGTTCGCGCAGGAGGTATCGAAGGTTCTCGAGCAGGGCGGTGTCGTGCTGGTGCCGTCCTTTGCCTTGGGCCGCACCCAGGAATTGCTGAACGTAATCGCACGCCTTCAGGAGTCGGGCTACATCCCCTCCGTACCGGTATATGCGTCCGGCCTGGGTCGCGCGGTATATGAGATTTACGACAAGTACTCCGACTATCTGCGCCCCGATTCGACGTTGCGCCCTTTATTCGAGTTCAACCGGATCGGCGATATGTGGGACCCGGAAGTTCGTCACGATCTTTTGAAGAAGCCCGGGGTGATCGTCGCCACATCGGGCATGATGGTGGAGAATACGCCTTCCTCGATGATCGCCTCGGAACTGGTGAAGTACAAGAAACACGGGATATTTTTCGTAGGCTACCTGGACCCGGACACGCTGGGGTACAAGTTGCTCCACGCCAAGACCGGGGACCAGATGTCATTTGAACTCAATGGACCTCCCGTGACGATCAAGCTGGAGAATCGTCAGAGCTTCAATTTCAGCGCCCATGCACCGCGCGAAGATTTGTGCAAGCTCATCGACCACATCGCGCCGAAGAACGTCGTGTTCGTTCACGGGGACCCCGAGGCTACCGCCTGGATGGCGGAGAATACGAACGCCCGCTACCGCAAGTTTATCCCGAGTACTGGCGATCCCATCGACCTGGAATCGTGAGCATGGCCCGCCGCCGTAACCCTGCCGTTGTGTGGATCTCCACGACCGCCTCGATTGGATTCGGGCGGCTTGCATCGTATCTCCCATTGCCCGTGGCCAAGGCTGCTGGCCGGGCCGCCGGACGGGTCGCCTATTGGCTGGTGCCCCGCGTTCGCAAGGTCGCGCTTGCCAACCTCGACCACGCTTACGGCGACCAGTTGACAGATACCGAGAAGCGCCGCATTGCCCGCTGCGCCGCGGAGAACGTGGGCATCGTGGCGGCGGAATTTTCCCGAATCCCTTTACTCGACAGCGAAACCATACGCGACTACGTTCACTTCAACGGCCTGGAGCACTTTGAGAAGGGCCGGGGAGCCTTTCTGATCAGCGCGCATCTCGCCAACTGGGAATGGATGGCTCCTGCGCTAACGGCAATGGGACTTAGGCTGGCCGAGGTGGTCCGGCCCCTGGACGATCCGAGATTGGACCGTTATGTTGATGCCACTCGAACCGCGCAGGGTGTGCGTACGATTGGTAAAGAGCGTTCCGGCGCCGAAATCATGCGGCTGTTGAAGGATGGTTGGATTGTGGGAGTCCTGGTCGACCAGAGCCCGCGCGAGGCAGCCGTTCCCGTCAGGTTCTTCGGGCAGGACTGCTGGGCCACCATAGCCCCGGCCATGGTGGCCACGCGGGCGAAGGTGCCGATCCACGTCGTCACGATGGCGCGCGAGACTTCGGGCCGCTACACGATGACCATTTCGCCGCCCGTTGCGCTAAGCCGGACCGGAAACCTGCGGCGGGATTTGGTGGGGATGACCCAGCGCTGTCAGGATCTCATCGAGGCCGAAATACGTAAGTACCCGGAACAGTGGCTCTGGCTCCATCGGCGGTGGAAGGAACGGCCCCGGCTGGAGGCCGAATGGCAGGCCCGCGAAGCGAAGGATGCCGCGCGTTAAACCGGATCCCCCGGTTTCCATTCGAAAATTTTCTCGGGATGCTGGATGTAGTCGTTCATAATGTCCACGAACCCGAAGATGTCGCCGCCGTCCATGGCCCGGTGATCGAAAGTTACGGCAACCGTGACGATTTTCCGGGGTACGATTTCGCCGTTTACGACACGCGGCAGGTCGCGTGTGAGACCGATTCCCCACATGAACGTACTGGGCGGCGGAATGACCGTGACGGTCTGCCAACCGTCGACTGACATGCCGATATTCGCCACGGTGCAGGTGGAGCCCACAACGTCCTTGGCCTGGAGCTTCTCCTCTTCGGGCACGTTCTTCACGTTGTCGGCCATGGGCTCCGGCCATAAGCACGACTTGGCCCAGAGCCAGCCGGCGGTAAACCCGGAGAAATCGAGTTCTCGAATCGCATAGCTCAAATATTCCCACGCGCAACGCCGGTACAACTCATTCATGTCCGTGCGGCGGGATTTGCGGGTCAGGACCCGCATTTCGTTGGCGACCTCGACCAGCGTTTTCTGGTGGGGATTCCGGATGATGGGCGCCATGACGCCCTGGTTGGTGTGGACCGTGAATGAGGGGCAGATGTCTTCGCACTCGTAGAGGTAGCCGCCGTTGCGAAGCGGGGTCCACTCCATGAACGAATTCATGACCGGCATGTGGTAGAGGACATGACCGATCGTCTTCAGATAGAAGGCCGAGAAATTCTTGTGGACGGCCATGGTCGTGAGTTCGTCGGCCGTGTGTTTCTTGCCAGAGGCCTTCATCTCATCAACGACGCGCTTGCCGTACTCGTGGAGGGGGGTCACATCGAATTCCACATTGCCCGCGGCATGCGGGATTTTCCGTGCGGAGATGGACAGAATGAACGCCACGCTTTGCCGCTGAAACGAGAGCTTGCGGACGTTACGCATGCGGATGTTTTTGCGGGCATATGAGATTGTGAAATTGCGGAACATGGCTGCTTACTTATCCGACCGTTGCCTATCGACCCGGCGATACCCCCAAGTCTGTCCCATGATCGCGGCACGAATCACCCAAGAGAATCGCCGCAATCTGCGGGTTGGACTGAGGGTAACGCGTTTGGGTTTCAGATAGGTCCGATAGTTGATGGGTGCTAAGTTGTATTCTGTCAATGTCTTGTGTGCTTGTGTCGCGTTGCGATGATTCATTCCTTCACCCGGTCGATCTGCACTTCTCGACCCGACCGCGCGGATTGATAAATGGCCTTGACGATGCGGACGCTCTCCGCCGCGCTTTCGATCGTGATAAGTGGATCCACGTCTTTCCGGATTGCTTTGACAAGATCTTCGATGAGTACCGTATGGCCGTCTGAGGACAAGGCCAATGCGTTCACGCCGGCTGTGTTCTTCTCTTCCTGGCCGCCGAACTGCTTCATCATTCGCTCGCGTTCTTTTGGAGTGCCCACCTCGTAGAACTCAAGCTTCTCCGCCTTGCGAGAGAAGGAGCCCTTGGTCCCGTAGATGTACGTGTGCATGGCTTGGTCCGGAATCGCGCAGGTGGTGGTCAATAGTGTCCCCAAGGCGCCGCTCTTGAACTTGAGAATCGCTACGGCCTGGTCCTCGGCCTCGATTCGGTGATTGAACACGCCGTAGTAGCCGCAGACGCTTTCGACCGGCCCCACAAGCCAGTGAAGCAGGTCCACGGAATGGATGCCCTGGTTGGATAGGCTCCCGCCACCATCCATCTTCCAGGTGCCGCGCCAACGTCCATGTGGACCCTGATAGTATTCATTGAGGCGGAGCCACGGCAACCGAATATGAGCCCCGATAACGCGGCCCATTTTGCCGGTCTGGATCGCCTTGCGAATCGCGATATTGCAGGGATCGACCCGGTACTGATACACGCACCCGCATTTGACGCCCGCCTTCGCGACCTCCGCCTGCAGTTTGCTGATCCGGGAGAGCGACACGTCGACAGGTTTCTCCATGAGAAGATGCTTGCCCTTCCGGGCCGCCTGGACGCCAAAGGTCGTGTGGGTCGCGCTTTCCGTGGCAATAGAGATCGCATCGATGTGATCGGCCTTGAGCATATCGGACCACTTTGCAAAACCTTCGACACCGAACTCTTTCACCCCAGCGGACAGGCGTTTCGGATCGTGGTCGCAGACGGCAACCAATTCGGCACCCTGTGCGGCGAGGATAGCCCGGCAGTGGTGCATGCCCATGCCAAGGCCCAACACAGCAAGATTCACAGGTTTAGGCATCAGGAATTCCTCTACCCCCATCCGTGCCCGGTCCGGGTCCGCTCCGCGTAAGCACAGTAGTTTTCGTAGGATAGGGGAAAGTCGTGGGTTGTTCAAGTCGCGTTACGAGCGGATTTCCGGGGTGCCCCGATTTAATTCGGGACACCGAGTCCGGTACCATCCTTGGATCTATGAGTACTGCCCGGTTACACCCCAAAGCCACCGTAGCCTTCCTATTGACAGGCCTTTACAGCGCCGCGGAAGCGTTGTGCTCCATTTTCGTGACGGTTTACCTGTGGATTAACAGCCACGATCTGAACCTCATTTGCCGGTACTACATCGCGTTATTCGTGGTTACGCCCATCTTTTTCGTATTGGCGGGGTGGTATTCCCAGGTTCGGGATCGGCTTCATGTCTACCGGCTGGGGCTCATCCTGCACGCGGTCTACTATGGCGCGCTGCTTCTCCTTCGGGAGCGTGCCCCGGACTACGCCGTGGCCCTCGGCGCGTTGCTGGGCGTTACGTGGGGCGCCTACTGGGGCGGCGCCAACACGATCAACTATGACGTGACGACCCATGGGAAGCGAGAACTCTTCTACGGGCTGCTGGGCGCGGTCACCAATCTCGCACGGCTCGCCGCCCCGCCCCTCGGCGGACTGATCATTCAGTTGTCGGACGACCGGCTGCAAGGGTACCACCGGCTGTTCGCGGCGGTGCTCGTGCTCTACATCCTGGCCTTCGCGCTCAGCTATCGCTTGCCGGAAGACAAGGAGCGACGCCCCTTCCGTATCCGGCGCGCGCTGTTCCCCGGGCGCGATCAGGTGGACTGGCGCTACGTCATGCTGGCTTCCATATCCCTGGCCGGATCGTTTCATATTTTCAGCATTCTGCTGGGCTTGTTGATGTATCTGGAGACCAATGACGAGGTCAGCGTGGGAGGTTTCGCCTCGTACCAGGCACTTGTTGCCATAGCGGTGTCGACGTTTCTTGGACGTTACATGCGTCCGGGAACGCGTGGCCGGTACATGATGATCGCGTCCTTGCTGCTGTTCGCGGGGGGATTCCTGTTCTTCACGAAGATTACCGCGCTAACGCTGATCGTCTTCGGGTTGATCCGGTCCGCCTCCATGTCCATGTTCGGCATCGGCCATTTCAGCCTGCGCATGGAGATCATCGCCAACAGCGCCGAGGACCCCAGCCAGCGCATCGAGTACCTGTGCGCCTGGGAAATTCCCCTTGCCATCGGGCGCGTCGTCATGATGGTCTGTCTAATGATGCTCTCGACCTACTTCGCGGAGAATGGGCTTGGCATCCGGGCCGCGTTATTCATGTTGTGCGCGCTGAGACTTGTCACGTACGGACTGCTCGCCCAGACCTCGCCGATCAAGAGCCCGGAAGCGCAACCCGCGCTTTGACTGCCCTCGTGGAAGGCGGTATTCTTTGCCGATGAATCGTGTAGCTGGT
This sequence comes from uncultured Nitrospiraceae bacterium, assembly GCA_964632865.1. Taxonomy (GTDB): domain Bacteria; phylum Hydrogenedentota; class Hydrogenedentia; order Hydrogenedentales; family SLHB01; genus JAHDWY01. The sequence continues at coordinate 12,726 of CAZWDH010000083.1, read as the reverse complement.
TTAACCTCTTATCTAATTCTTTCCGACGTGGAGTGCGACCTCCCCTTCCGGGACCGCGCGTAGTTGCCCGTGTCAACCCGCATTCCAGAACAGCGCATCCCCCCGGTACGCGGTATCGTCACCACGCACAACCAGTGGGGAAGACCCTTTAACCTCATCGATCTCAAGCGTTGGCTGAGACTCAATCGAATCGTCTTTAACGCCGAAAAGGTTGATATTCTGGCGGATGCGCGCACCTTTCAGCACATACCCGCGTTGCTGGCGTACGCTTCGGAACTGGGCCTTCGCATAAGCCTGCGCGTTGCCTGCAATGAGCCGGTGCCGGATATCTTGGCGTGGAAAGACCTTGGGTTGCTCGATGTCTTTACCACGGCGCCGCTTCGCGATACGGCCCAACTGAATCCATGGTTGAATGCGTGCCGCGCCGCGGACCTGCCGTGTCGCGTGGAAGTGACTGGGCCTGTCGAAGCCGATACCGATCCCGTAGCGCTTGCGAAAACGCTGAATGCAGATCCGGTGACGGCGGTGAACGTCATGGCTTTTGATCCCTTCGTCAAGACGGATCGCGCCAGAAACGGCGAACAGACGGCCGCAAGTGTGCAGTCCATGGCCGCGCTCACACGCGCGATTTCCTCCGGGAGTACGGAGGTAAATCTCGTCCATCTGCCGTTCTGCGCGGTGGAGGAAGATCTTTGGCCTCACGTCGTCAACAGCCGCCAGTTCTGGCTGGACCATCAGCAGTACAACAAGGGGTCCTACGATCTCGCGGTGTCGTTATTCCGAAATATTCCGGCCGCGGTGGGCAAGATACTGCTGATCCTGCTTGCCCGTTCCACCTTCCAACGGACTTTCGTCGACGCGGTGCTGCTGCGTCTGCTGTTGCACTCCCGGCTGATTTATGGTTGGTCCGTGGCCTTGCACAAACTTACCGGACATCTGCGAAGCCGGCTAGGCAAACCACGCGAAGTTGCACCGACACTGGAAGCACACGCGCAGAACGTGGAGAAACTCCGCGAGCGCGAGCGGCGAATACTGGGGCCGACTTGCGCTGAATGCTCCTTGCGCCGCATCTGCGATCGCATTCTCCCGGACGTTCGCCGCGTGTTGCCCGATATGGCGATTGAGGCGGTGCCGGGCGAACTGGTCGTTTCTCCGATGCACTTTGCCCTCGCGCAGCCCAAGCACTTCGATATCATTGACGCCGAACGAATGACCGTGAGTGAGGGGGCCGCCGAACTCGTCAAGGAAGCGAACGCGCTCGTCGAGAACCGCGCGCCGGATCGGCAGATCATGCCCTACGAATACACGGTCGAGGGCGCGCCGTGGGAGCATCTGGAAGGCGGCGTTCGCTGGCATTCCATCACCAATACCGAGAAGCTCAGTTCGCCTCTCGGATTCGTCGAGCCGCCATTCACGATCTCCGTCACTTTCGGCGGCGGCATTGCCGAATACATCGGGCTGAGTTTCGGACGCCACTGCAAATTGCTCTGCCCCATGGAAGGGTACCGGCACATTCTCGTTTTGCACGTGGATCGCGATGGGCACTATGTACTCCTGCGCGACGGCAAACAGGTCCGGCCCGTGGAGTTCGAGGGGATGTTCTACGTCCCATTGCGACTCGGCGGACGCCTGGAGCCGCGCATTTCCATCTGGAATATCGACGCGCAGATCGTCACACAATTCGTCAAGATTTGGGACGTAGAAAGCGTCGATGCGACCGCGCCGCCGGAGGTGAAGTACTCAATCATTGTCGTCAACTCGAGGTACGCGCGCCGGCTGCAGGCGATGCTGCGCAGCATCGCGCACCAGGAAGGAATCGACATTCGGAAGATCGAGGTAATCATCGCGTATATTCCGGGACTGGATGCGACAGACGATCTCATCGACAGCATGAATCAGACCTATCCGAATCTGCGTATCCTCCGGTCGCCGTTCCCCGCGCAGAACGCCAATTCGAAAGGGTTCATGATCAACGAGTCCGCTCAAATGGCCTCGGGCGAGTGGATCGTACTGATGGACGCCGATATCGTGATTGCGCCGGATATGTTCGCGCGCATTGAAGCGGTCGCCGGCGAGAATGATTTCATCGCGGCGGACGGGCGCTTGATGTTGAGCAAGGAGACGACGGCAAAGGTCTTGATGGGCGAAGTTCAGCCCTGGAGCCAATGGCAGGATCTCGTTAACAGCGCCTCCGAATACCGTTATCGGGAAGCCAAGGGCGTGCCCGTCGGGTTCTTCCAATGCTTCAAGCGCGCATTCATGGACAAGGTGAAATATGCTGAGTTGGACCACTTCGAAGGCGCGGACATGTGGTTTGGCATGGCATTGCAGGACACGTACGGCAAGGAAACGCGGTTAAGCGGATCACCCGTGCTTCATCTGGATCATGGCGGCAGCCAGTGGTACGGTACGACGAAGCATTTTTAGCGGGGACAACATCGTGACAGCAGCAACACGAGCGCGGCCATTGACCCCCGTGCGCGGACTGGTCCTGGCGCAGAATGCCAGAGGAAAGTCCGTTTCGACGGTCGACTTGCAACGGTGGATCCGGCTGAACCGCGTGGTTTACAAGACCGAGAAGATCAATGTGGTCTTTCGCGGCTGTAATCTGGATCGATTTGCGTCGTTGCAGTCCGCCGCCCGTGAACTCGATGTCGCGTTGAGTCTCCGTACGGACTGCTCCGAACCTCAGCCGTCCGCGGAAGCACTGCAACACGCCGCGCTCTGGGATGTGTTTCTGTGTCCGACGAAGCCGGACGCGCCGCATTTTGTCCCATGGCTGCGCATGGCGCAAGAGGCGAGCATCCCCGCACGGGTACAGTTCTGCGGCCCTTTTGAACATGATCTCGACGTGGACGCGCTCGCGGATACGCTTGTTGCCCATGGCGTCGTGTCGGTCAATGTTGCTGCGTACGATCCTTTTACGCCCAACGCGCCCGCGCGTAACGCGCGCCACACGGAGTCGACCATCGATCGCATTAACGCGCTGGCTGCGGCATGCGATGCGCGGGGCCTGGAAACCAACCTTCTGTGGTTGCCGTTCTGCGAAGTAGCCGAACCCAACCGGAAGCTGGCGCTCAATGGCAAACAGTTTTTTCTGGACCATCAACAGTATCAACGTGACTCGTATACGTTGGCGGAGAAGTTGTACGCGCTGCATCCGCATCGCATTCGCCTCGCGCTCCTGATGCATCTCGAACGATCGACCTCGACCGGAAACCCCATCGACCGCATTCTGCTCCCGTGGATCATGGAACACCCCTGGGCGCGTGCGCGGGTGTGGGCCTTTCATAAACTGACCCGGCACCTCCACCAGGGCATGCCTCCAGCGCAGATGGAACCTTCACCAGCGGAATTCATGCTCGCAGCGGAACGTGCAAGTGAAGAGCGCCGGCATGCGAAAGGCCCCATCTGCGCCGAGTGCAGTCTGAACCGCATCTGTGACGGATTGACGTCAGAACTCGCGAAGGCGCTGCCCGGTATTGGCATCAACGCGCAGCCAGGTGAGGCCGTGCTGGACCCCTTCCATTTCGCCGAAGATCGGCCCCGGCACTTCGATCGTATCGATGAAACGCGCCGTGCCGAAGGACCGGATGTGGACCTGGTCGAGGAGGCCAATGCCCTCGTGCTGAATCGCGCGCCCGATCGGGAAATCGGGGCGTTCGACTACCACGTGGAAGGAACCTGGAGCTGGCCTTTGCCGGGTTGCCTGCGCTGGTTCGCCTTTACGAACAGCGAGAAAATTAGCACGCCGCTTACGCGCATCGATCCGCCGTTTACGTTGTCGGTCACTTTTGGCGGTGGCATCGCGGAGTATATCGGGTTCGCCATTGGCAGGGGCTGCCGTCTGGTATGCCCCATGACCGCGTACAGCCACCGCGTTCTCCTGCATGTCGCTTCGGATGGACGTTACGTTCTGCTCCGAGACGGCGAGCCGGTGTCGCCGGTCCAGTTTGTCGGCTCCTACTACGCGCCGGCGCGACTGGGCAAGGCGCTGGAGCCGCGTATCTCCATCTGGAACATCGATGGCACAATCGGCACGCAGGCCGTGTATCTGTGGCAGGGAGAAGTAGCGGAGACCGCGCCGCCACCGCTGCGGTTCTCCGTGGTCGTGGTCAGCACGCGTTACGCCCGGCGGCTTCAAGCCTGCCTCGAGAACCTAGTCCATCAGGAGGGCGTCGAACTGAACGACATCGAAGTGATCGTGGCGTACGTGCCGGGTCTCGACGCTACCGAAGACGTCATCGACAGTGTGCAACTTGCCCATCCCGAGTTGCGAATCGTTCCAACGGCGTTTGCGCCGGAGCACGCAAAGACGAAAGGGCTGTTGCTTAACGAATGTCTCGGCAAGGCGCGGGGCGATTGGGTCCTCGTGTTGGATGCAGACATCCTGCTCGCACCGAACATGCTGGCGAAGATGGCCGAGCTGCCGGACGATTGCATGTTCACCATCCCCGACGGCAGGAAGATGTTGAGCCGCGAAGACACCGCGCGGGTGCTGCTCGGCGAAGTCCGGCCCTGGGAGCAGTGGGAGAGCCTTTTGCAGTCCGCGGGCGAGTACCGCATGCGCGAAGCGGACGGCGTCCCCGTCGGCTACTGCCAGTGCGTGCGGCGGGTCTGCCTTGAAAAGGTTCAATACGAAGAAATGCATCACTTCGAAGGCGCGGACTGGAAATTCGGGAAGGACATGCGCGACACCTTCGGCATGGAAACCCGCCTGAGTGGAGTGCCCGTGCTCCATCTCGACCACGGCAGCAGCAATTGGTACGGCGCCGCCCGGCATTACTGAAACCAAATCGTGAAGTCGCGCGTAGCGTTACACAACCTTCGTGTCAGCCGATCCCGATACAGAGTATTCGGTTCAAGTCTCCGCTTCCCGCACGTGCAACAGATCCATATAGGAGCCCGTCTCCAAATCGCCGTCGTTCATTTCGAACGCCGTTCGTAGGAACGCCAGTTTTGCAAAGCCGTCCTCGTCACTGAATCTGTGGGATAAGACCGCCTCGAATTCCAGGTAATCGCCAAGCCCCACGACCCGGTCGATATGGATTCGGACGTTCTGCCACAACCACAAGGTGCGGACCTTGTCAACCACGCCAATCGTGCCGAGGGCCGCCGCAAGGGTCTCCTTCAAGGTGGGAGACGCGGGTTCGATGAAGTAGTCGCTGGCCTTTGAATCGGCCACGTCGGGTCGCCGGTAGTAGACGAGATAGTCCTCGCCCGGATCGCACTGCCGGAGTTTCATGCGCCCATTCGGCACGGGGAAGTAGGTATCGATTTGGTGGATGTCACCCTGCGGTTCCGCGCCGATGCGCGCGCAGACGGCGAGCGCGTGGGACCGGTCGCGTAGGCGCGCTTTGAGTTCAATATTGCGCACGGGGGCGGCGATCCGTCAGACCGTCTTGCGGGCGGCGGCTACGTCCGCTTTGAACTTCGTGAACGCCTCGCCCAGGCTGCCGTTCTTCTTGAAGATACTCGATGTGCCCATCACAAAAATGCACGCGCCCATGTTGGCCAACACGGCGGCATTGTGGACATCGATATTGCCGTCCACCTCGATATCGATGCGCCGCTCCCGGTATTCCACGTTTTCTTTCAGGATCTTCACGCGCTCGAAAGCGCCTGGAATGATGCGCTGCCCAGCGTAACCGGGATCGACGGTCATGACCATGATGCGGTCGACATGATCCAGCAGGAAGTCCAGCTTTGTAAGCGGCGTCGCGGGATTGATCGCGATAGCTGGAGACGCGCCAGCCGCACGAATCTGATCCAGCGTGCGGTGGGCGTGCGGGCAGGTCTCCACATGCACAGACACGACGTCGCAGCCCGCGTCGACAAAGCGTTCGATGTAGCACTCCGGTTTGGTAATCATCAGGTGGGCGTGACAGGGCAGCCCGCACACTCCCTTGGCGGCTTTGATGAAGTCCACGCCCAGCGTGAAGTTCGGGACGAACAATCCGTCCATGATGTCGAAGTGCAGTTCGTCGCACCCGGCCGCTTCGAGGGCCTTCAGATCGTCTTCCAATCGCGCCAGATTAGCGCACATGACGGAAGCGGCGTATTTCAATTCATCCGGCACGGGTTCAGTGTCCTTTCTGTTTCAGGAAATCGTCCACGGTGGCGCGATGCGGCATGGAGCGCTGCGCGCCGTGCATGGTGGTGGCCAGCGCGCCGGTTGCGTTCGCAAAGCGTATCGCTTCCAGCGGGGATTTGCGGCGCCACGCGATGGTCAGGGCCGCGGTAAAGGCATCGCCCGCGGCCACCGTGTCCACGGCTTCCACTTGGTACGCGGGCACGTGAATCCACTCCTTTCCACTCATGTATAGCGCGCCGCCCGCGCCCATCTTGATGACCGCACACTTGGCGCCCATGGCGAGCAGTTGCGCCGCCGCCTGACGCGCGTCGTCTACAGTGCTGACGGCGACACCGGTCATCGCTTCGGCTTCGGTTTCGTTGGGCGACACAATGTCCGCCAACTCGACGATGGATTCGGGGACCTTCTGCGCAGGGCCTGCGTCGAGCACTGACAACACATTGGCCGCCCGCGCTGTACGAAGCAGAGCCTCCACCGTATCCAGCGGAATCTCGAGTTGCGTCATCACGGCGTCGAGCGTCTCGAAAAGAGGACCGAGCTTCTCGATGTGCGCGGGCGTGATCCCGTAGTTCGCGGCAGGAGTCACGATGATGGAGTTCTGCCCCTCGTCGGCAACCATAATTACCGCGGTCCCGGTAGGTTCCTCGGGGTGTTTGTTCAGGTACGTGAGATCGATGCCTTCCTCGCTCAAGGTCTGCCGCTGCAAGGTGCCGAAGGTGTCGTTCCCGACGCACCCGGCGAAATGCACCTGGGCCCCGAGCCGGGCCGCGGCCACGGCCTGATTGGCGCCCTTGCCGCCGCAGACCGTCGTGAAGGACGAACCGATCATGGATTCGCCGGGTTTGGGGCAACGGGGGACGCGCGTAACCAGATCGATATTAGCGCTGCCCACCACCAGAATTCGCGGCGTCGTCACGGGTTCTCCTCCAGTTGGCAAATTTGGAGGAATCATCCCACGATTGGCGGGGAACAGGCAAGGCGGATGTGATTCGGCTCAGGCGAGAGGCTACTTTGCCGCTAGGCTCTCTTCGTTCTCCGGCTCGGGCGTGGGGGACACCACGGCGGGTTTGTCGTCGGCTACCTTGCCGCGGTACTCGATCTCGCAACAGCCGCGGCAAACCGCGAATCCACCCTCGCGGCGCTTCTGCCGGAAGGCGCGCATGATCTCGTTGTTTCGCAAATCCTTCAGGCTGTGCTCGCGCACATTGCCGACCTTCTGAATCCAGCACGGATAGACGCCGCCCTTCGCGCCCACGATGAGCGTGGACCAGATGGACCGGCACTCGAATTCGCGCAGGTTGTACCCCTGGTCGTAGTGGTTGATGACTTCCTCGAAAGGCATGCGCGGCATGCGGACCTCTATGCCGAGTCTTTTCGCTTCCGCCATGGTCGCACGCAGCGAATCCTCGAGGCGTTTCCGGTCAATTCGCGGTTGACGAAAATCGTCGCGGCTGAAGCTCGATGGATCGACATGCCCGAGTTCCGGGAGGTCGTGGACCCGCGTTTCCGTCAGCAAGTTCAACACGTTCGCGCCGCATTCCTGTGCGATCTTCGGCATCTCCGGCAGACAGTCCAGGCTTTCGTCCTGAATCACCGTGTTGATGTGAATAAGGGGACTCTTCTTGCCCATCTCCTTCCGGTACTTGGAAAGCATCTTGATGCCATGGATGCTCTTGTCGAAGGAACCCTTCTGCGCGCGGATCACATCATGCACGTCGCCCGTGCCGTCGATGGAAATCCCCGCGAAGTTGAAACCGCGCCCGCCAAACCATTTCGGCGCCAGTTCCACGCAGCGCTTGGCCCGTTCTTCGGTGAGCATGGTCGCGTTGGAGATGAAGTGAACGCGCCGCTTCGCGCACGCGTGTTCGAAGATCTGCATGAAATCCTTGCGAACAAAGACCTCGCCTCCGGTGAACGTGATGAGGCTCCAGCGTCCGGTCTGATTGATGACGTTCAACCATTCTTCGGTGGTCAGTTCGCCGTCGGCCTGGACACGCGTGGGGACGGTTTGAAGCCAGTCGATGTACTGGCACATCTTGCAGCGGAGGTTGCAGCGACGGGTCACCTCGAAGTAGTAGTGCCATGTGGGGGGGCCGTAAGCGTCGCGCGAAAAGCGGTAGGGGAGTTCCGTGTACGAACGGGTGACCGCCCGGTACAGCGAGGTAATGAATCCCCGTTCGTTTGGATCTGGCGACGCGCCCACAACCTGCTCCCTGTTGTAACTTGCTTTGTATAGGGGCTTTACGTCATTCGCGACGAAATCGAAAGACGCGAACCACTCCCGTTAACCAACACCCGCCCCAGCAAGGTGAATTCCCTCTCCAGAGCGTCGACATCAAGCACACCATCCTAGGCGGATAACCGGACGATTGCAATCGACATCAATCCGGTTTGGGTTGACCGCGCTTGAGCAACGGCGCGAGAGGGCAACCTTCACAGTTCGGCTTGCTGCGGCAGTAGTCCTTGCCGGTCCAGACGATGAGCCCGTGATACTCCTTGAAGAGATGGACTTCGTTCGGCAGTTGCCGCTCGAAAAACGCGCGAAGTTCCTCGTAACCGATCTTCGGCTCGACCAGACCGTGACGCGAGAGGATGCGCCGTGTGTAGGCGTCTACCACGAAGACCGGTTTCGCGCAGGCGTAGAGCAGAATGTCGTCCGCCGTTTCCGGCCCGATCCCGGGGATGGCCAACAACTCCGGACGAAGCGCGTCCAGGGGCTGTTTGGCCATGCGTGCCATGCTCCCGCCATACCGGTCGACGAGGTGGCGGCAGAAGCTCCTCACGCGCAGGGTCTTGATCCGGAAATAGCCGGACGGCCGCAGGACTTCGTGGAGCAGCGCATCGTCGGCATCGAGAATCGCGCGCGGGTTCATCAGTCTTCCGCGCTTCAGATTCGCGATGGCCTTCTCGACGTTCGTCCAGGCGGTATTCTGCGTCAAGATAGCGCCGATGGCGATCTCAAAAGGCGTGTCGCCGGGCCACCAGTGCGTCGGACCGTAGTGGGACGCCATCCGTTCGTATATGTCGAGGAGCCGTTTCGCCGCTCGTGCCACGGTCGCTCAGCCCGCCTTTTTCAGGGTCACCGGCGTGTGGGCTTCCGCCTGGACCGCCTCGGCGAGGCTGCCTTGATTGATGGCGCATTCCACGAAACCGGAACTCTGCAGCACCACGAGCCGATTGCCCTTGGGGACGTTGGCATAGGTGGTCACGAACGGTGCCGTCCAGGTGATGGAGCCGATCGTTACAGAGAGGGTCTGCCCCCGCGAGATGCCGAGTTTCTCCAGGTCGGAGCGCGTAATGGTCGTAATCAGGTTTCCGTACGGGTCGGCGCGCATGACCGCGCCGCGAATGATGTCGCCTTCGACGACCGCGCTGGGGAGTTCGACGCGGACCATCGTGTCGAGCGTTTCGCCTACCTCTTCAAATAACACGCCGCTCGCGAGCGAAGCGGAAACCGGACCGTAGATGTCGCGGCCGTGAAACACGGTCGAGGTGACCTTGTCGCGCCAGAGATCCTGGTTCGTGCACTCGCGGATCGCGGCGAGCCCGAGCCGGTCCGCGACCACCGTCAGCAGGCCGTTGTCCGGGGCAACGAAATAATGTCCCGAGTCGGTCTTGATGGCGATGGACTTGCGCTCGGTGCCCACGCCGGGGTCCACGACGCAGCAGAAGACGGTGCCTTCCGGGTACTCCGGAGCGGCTTCGGCGAGCAGGTACGCGCCGGAGGCGATGTCATAGGGAGGAACCGCGTTCGTGATCGCGTCCACCCGCGCCTTGGGGAACCTCTTGTAGATGGCCCCTTTCAAAATGCCCACGTAGATCGAGTCCGACCCATAATCGGTCAGAAGTACGACCATGCCGGTCCCAAGCGAGCCGCTTGCCTCTTGGGCGAGGACCGGTGCTGCGATTGAGACAGCAAGGACAATCGACGTGGCCAGCAGCCGGAACGGACGGGGAACTCGGTACATGACTTTTAGCCTTTCGTGAATAGATGGTGCGCGACGACATGAACCGGGCGATCATAGCAGATGCTGGTGTGAAGGAAGCGTGGGAGGCGCGAGTTTGCACAACGCGGCCGTTCGACGAGGTGAATTTCCCAACCTGGTATGCAGAACGATTCGAAAGGTCCACCCGCCGAACGGCCGCTAAGATTCGTCTGGTTGTGTTAGGTCGTCTTGGACTCCCTATGATAGGCAACCCGGTTCGACTCGGTACGCGTGCGCCAAGAAATGAGTGGCCGAGAGACGAAAACCCCCGTGCAAAGGAATTGAGCCCATGTACTGCGTTTCAACCCCATTACCCGGAGCAAGTTCCCTCAGGTATCAACAACGCGCACGTGCCGGTGAAGACGCACCCTCCACCGTATAGGATCATTATGCCATCTCGCTGCAAAAAGTTGCATGATAATTCCGTCTAAAAACTTTTGTTTTCCCCGAGTCTTTGAAATAATTCGCATTATGATCGATTTCGCGGATTGCGCCACGCGCTGTGCGGTTTTGTGTCTGATCGCGGCCATGACAGGTTGCGGAGCGCCGCCGGCGGGTGTGCGCTCGGATGCGGAAAAGAGAGCCCAGATCGAGGCCATGTACGTTGAGTATCGCCGCTCCTTCCCGGAAGTTCCCGAAATCGCCGTGGGTGAGCTAACCCATTTCATGGAGACCGGCGACGCGGTACTGGTGGACGTTCGAACCGAAGACGAGCGAAGGATATCCGGAATTCCGGATGCCATTTCACAGTCCGAGTTCGAGGACAACGAGGACGCGTACGCGGACAAGACTATTGTCACCTACTGCACGATCGGCTATCGCAGCGGAGTCTACGCCGTGACCCTTCGGGAGAAGGGCCTCGACGCGCGAAATCTGCGGGGCAGTATTCTGTCGTGGGTCCACGAGGGTAGAGCCCTTGTCGATCCGGAAGGCGCCGAGACGAAGCGCGTGCACGTCTACGGGCCGGAGTGGGAACTCCTGCCCGAAGGCTACACGGCGATCTGGTAGCGCGCGCGGCGCGTCAGCCTTCCTGCTCTTCGCGGAGTTTCGCGAGCACGGTGAAATCTTCCAGCGTGGTGGTGTCGCCCGTGGTGTCGCGGCCGGACGCGATGTCGCGCAGCAAACGCCGCATGATCTTTCCGGAACGCGTCTTCGGCAGTGCGTCCGTGAAGCGGATCTGGTCCGGCTTGGCGATCGCGCCGATTTCCTTCGCCACGTGTTCGCGCAGCACGTCCTTGTCCGATTCGTGCGGCGACATGCCGACCGGCACCGACACGAAGGCGCAGATGCCCTGGCCCTTGATGTCGTGCGGGAACCCGACGACCGCCGCTTCGGACACGAGCTTGTGCGATACGAGGGCGGATTCGATCTCCATGGTGCCGAGGCGATGGCCGGACACGTTGATCACGTCGTCGATGCGGCCGATGATCATGAAGTAGCCGTTCTTGTCGCGGTACGCGCCGTCGCCGGTGAAGTACCAGCCCTGCTTTTCGTACTTGGACCAGTACACTTCCTGGAACCGCTCGTCGTCGTTGTACAAGGTGCGCAACATGGCCGGCCACGGATTGGTCACCACGAGCAAACCGCTGTGGTTCGCGTCGACCTCGTTTCCTTCCTCGTCGACGATCATGGCTTTGATCCCGAAGAAGGGAAGTCCGGCTGAACCGGGCTTGGTATTCATGGCGCCCGGGAGCGTGGTGATCATGATGCCGCCGGTTTCGGTCTGCCACCACGTGTCCACGATGGGGCACTTCTCACGGCCGATGTGCGTGTGGTACCACATCCACGCCTCGGGGTTGATGGGTTCGCCGACGGTGCCGAGCAGGCGCAGGCTGCTCAAGTCATTCTTCGCGGGCCAGCCGTCGCCCCATTTGGAGAAGGCGCGGATGGCGGTCGGCGCGGTATAGAAGATGTTGACGTGATACCGCTCGACGATTTGCCAGAAACGATCCGGTGTGGGGTAGTTCGGCGCGCCTTCGTACATGACCGTCGTGGCGCCGTTGGCGAGGATGCCATAGATGATGTAGCTGTGCCCCGTGACCCAGCCGATATCGGCGGTACACCAGTAGGTGTCCTCTTCGCGGAGGTCGAACACATATTTCGACGTGAGGTAGGTGCCGACCATGTAGCCGCCCGTCGTGTGGAGGATGCCCTTGGGCTTGCCCGTCGACCCGGAGGTGTAGAGGATGTACAGCGGATGCTCCGCGTCCAGTTCCTCCGCTGGACACACGTCCGACGCCGTTTCCATCATCTCGTGCCAATACACGTCGCGGCCATGGACCATCTGGACCGGCGTCTTCGTGCGTTCCACGCAGACCACGTGACGGACAGTCGGACATTTCAACATGGCCTCGTCGACCGCCGCCTTCAATTCGACCACTTGCCCGCGCCGGTAGCCGCCGTCCGCCGTGATGACGAGGGACGCGCCCGCGTCGTTCACGCGATCGACGATGGCCGCCGACGAGAAGCCGCCGAAGATGATGGAGTGGGGGGCGCCGATCCGCGCACAGGCCAGCATGGCGATGGCCAGCTCCGGAACCATGGGCATGTAAATCGCCACCACATCGCCCTTCTTCACGCCGAGGCTCTTGAGGACGTTCGAGAACTTGGAGACCTGCCGGTGCAACTCGCGGTAGGTCAGGATGC
>CAZWDH010000082.1:12385-23713 GCA_964632865.1 uncultured Nitrospiraceae bacterium | reverse complement strand
CCGAAGCCAACAACATGCTGATGCCCTCGCTGCGGGCGCCGTGGCGCGTCTGAGCGTCTGGAAGGAAGGGAATAGAACCATGATTCGCGTAATCAAGAAGAAAACCGGCCGCTCCGGATGGGCCATCGTTGCGGCCCTTGTGGCGGTCGTCGCGTGCATGCCCGCCGTCGCGCAGGATACACCGTCATTACGAGATGCGCTGCATGAAATCCACACCTATGAGTTCGGTCAGAGCCGCGAGATGCTCAGCGTGGTGCAGGATTACTGCACGCAATCCTATGGCGACGCCGCGTTGCGCCTGCAAGTCGAGCAGGGGCTCATCGAAATCCTCGGATCCGACGCCACGTACGACTGCAAGGATTTCGTCTGCCGTCAGCTCTACGTCATCGGCACGGACGCCAGCGTACCCGCGTTGGCCAAGATGCTGACCGATGATACGTATTCGGACATGGCCCGCTACGCCCTTGAAAGCATTGAAGGGAAAGCCGCCGATGACGCGTTGTTGAACGCCCTTGGAAACGCCGACGACCGCGTTCAGGTCGGCATCATCAATTCCATCGGCATGCGCGGGCAGGAAGCAGCCATTGCCGATCTCGCCACTCTCCTGAACGATCCCGACCCGGCGGTTGCGAAAGCCTCCGCGGCGGCGCTCGGCCGAATCGGTGGGGGAAAGGCCGCTGACGCTTTGGCGAAGGCGCGTGGCAGCGCATCGGAAGAACTCAAGCCCGCGATCACGAACGGCTACCTCATGTGCGCGTCGAACTACCTGCAGAGCGGGCAGAAGGGGAAAGCGAAGGCAATCTTCACGGAGCTGAACAGCGACGCCGAATCGCGTGAGGCCCATATCGCGGCGATCGCGGGATTGGTAGCCGTGGAAGGCGCCGATTCCCTGCCGATGTTGATCGAACTGCTGAAAGGGAGCGACGCGGGTCTTCAAGCGATCGCCGCAGGCGCGTTGCGCAACCTCGAAGGTGGAAAGGTCACCGCAGAGTTGGCGTCGGCGCTCCCCAATCTCGACGCGCATGGCCAACTCGTCGCGCTGTACGCACTGCGCGCGCGCGAAGATGGCGAAGCGTTGCCGGCCGTCACGGCTGCGCTGGACAGCAGCGATCCGGACGTGAAGATCGCGGCGCTCGAAGCCTTGGCCACGGTCGGGAACGCATCCTCCGTGTCGCAGTTGGCCGCCTTGTCCATGTCGGATGACGCGGAAGTCGCGCGCGTATCCCGCGCCACGCTTGGCGCCCTTCGCGGCGACGACGTGGACGTTGTGATTGTCACTGCCATGCAGAGCGCGGATAGTCCCGCAAAGGCCGTATTGATTCAGGCCCTGGCGACACGCGGAGCCGAGTCTGCAATCCCGGCACTCCTTCAAGCCGCGTCGGACCAGGACGAATCGGTTCGCAATGCGTCCTTCGACGCCTTGGGGGCATTGGCGAACGAAGGTGACCTTGCGGCCTTGATCGATCTCCTGGTCAAGGTCAACGGCGATCCATCGCAAACTGCCGCGGAAAACGCCGTCGTGTCCACGGTGCAACGGATCAATCCGCCGCAGAAAGGCGCGCAACAGATCGCGCGGGCCTTCTCCACCATCAAAGGGAAGCCGGAAGTCCGCGCATCGCTGGTGCGTGTGGTTGGACGTGTCGCCGACCCGAGTTCGCTTCCGCAGTTGCGCGAGTTGGTGGCTTCCGCGAAGGCGGAGCCCGTCAAGGACGCGGCGGTCAAGGCTCTGGCCGACTGGCCCACGGCTGAGGCGCTCGAAGACCTGCGTCAGATCGCGTCGGCGTCCGACAACAACACGCACAAGACCCTCGCGTTTCGCGGGTTCCTGCGCCTGCTGCGTCAAGGCGGCGACCGGCCGGTTGAGGAAACGCTCGCGCTCTACGAGGAAGCATCCAAACTTGCCGCCAGCGCCGACGACAAGCGCTTGGTGCTCGCGGGTCTCGCCGAGATCGGCGATGAACGCGCCCTCGCACTGGTGGAACCCTACCTCGCGGATGAAGAGGTGAAGGCCGAAGCCGCGCAGGCCACGGAACAGATCAAGAGCAAGATTCAGGGATAGCTTTCACTAAGCGGGGCGCCTCCGGGCGCCCCGCTCGATATCGGTATCGATCCCGATTGGAAGGATTACTTGGGGTCCGACTGGGATTGGGGGTGGAACTCGCGGCGGTAATGGTTGTCTGTACTCTCCCCGCGCGAATCCGGTATCATATCGCGACGTACTCGCGCCCTCCGCCGGGGATTCGATCTGTCTTCGTCATGCACGCGGTTGGGTGTGCTGCTTCATTCCTTCCAACAACGACGGGATTCGATGACTGGGATATCCATTCTAAGAACACGCCTTTCGCGCATTCACGGAAGGCGCGCCGCGTTGATCATCGCCGTCATCGCATGTGCATTGACCGCGTCGTCCTTGCTCGTGGGCCGCGTCACGGACGATTACTACTGGAGCGCCGTGTTCATGGGGTCGCCCGGGCTGCCGGAGGTCGACAACGCCACGCTCGACACCTTTTCCTTCGGCAAGGGCACCCCGGAAGAGCATGAGAAGTACCTCGCCCGTGGCATCGTCCCGTGGTGGGCCGACCCCGAATGGAAGATCTCGTTCTGGCGGCCGATCTCGTCGCTCAGTCACTACCTCGATTTCATCCTCTGGGGAAGCCACACCTGGATCATGCATCTTCACAGCATGCTGCTCTATGGCATCCTCGCGTTCGCCACGACGCGACTCTACCAGCGTCACATCGCGCCGGCGTGGGTTGCGGGTCTGGCGGGCCTGCTCTTCGCGGTGGATTCCGCGCACGGCCTTTCCGTGAGCTGGCTTTCCAACCGCAACGCGATCCTCTCGGCCGTGTTCGCCGTGTTTGTTTTGCTGGCACACGACCGGTGGCGTCAGACTGGCAAATCGAACCGCGCGGTCCTGGCTGGGAGCATGCTCGCGCTGGGACTCTTCTCCGGCGAGGGCACCGTGGCCGTAACGGGCTACCTGTTCGCGTACGCCTGTTTCATGGACCCCGCACCGTGGCGCTCAAGGCTTATTTCGCTCGTGCCCTATGCCGTTATCGTTGTAATCTGGCGAATTCTCTATTCGTGGTTCGGGTATGGCGTCACCGCATCGAGCTTCTACACCGATCCCGTTGCCGATCCCGTTGGCTTTGTTTTCGCCGTCATCAAATTCTTCCCGGTGCTGCTCTATTCGCAGTTCATGTTTCCGGACCCCATTTACCATACGCTGCTGCCGCCCTTGTGGACCGGCCTGTACATCGCCTTCGCCGCGGGAATCGTCGTGCTGCTGACGTGGCTGTTCTGGCCGCTCCTCCGCGGGAATCGCGCGGCGCGATTCTACGCGGCAGGCATGGCGCTCTGCGCGATTCCCTACTGCTCGTCGGTGCCGCAGTATCGCCTGCTTATGCTTGTCGGCATCGGCGGGATGGGGCTGCTGGGCGCGTTCCTGGGCGGCGTTGCGGATCGGTCGGCCTGGTTCATGGACGGAACGCGCAAGCCCGTGACGTTGCGATTCGCGGCCGGGTTCCTGATTCTCCTTCATCTGATCGTGTCGCCCATCATGCTTCCGGCAAACGCATACTCCATGCACTACGTCGGCAAGATTGTGGACGTGGGTAACGAGAGCCTGCCAGACGACGAAGAACTCACAGAAGACCGCCTCATCATCGTGAACGCAACGGGCGACATCATGTACGCCATGTTGCCGCTGCTCCGTTCGGCCAAGGGGGAGCCCGTTCCAAAATCCATGTGGGTGCTCTACAGCGGCAACCGGGAAATTGTCGTCCATCGCCCAAGCGAGAACGTGCTGGAACTTTCGATTCCGGAAGGGTGGATGGAGTACCCTTGGTCGTTCTTCTTCTGCCGGCTGCCCGTGTCCGCCATGGAGGCCGGTCAGGTCGTCGAAACGGAAGGCATGCGCGTGACGGTGCTTGGCGTCAACTACGACGGACGCCCGGTCCACGTCCGCTTCGAGTTCGACCGTCCCCTGGAAAGCGAGTCGCTTCGCTGGTACTCCTGGCAACGGCGAGCGTACAGACCCATGACGCTGCCCGAGGTCGGAGGGACGACGACAATTCCGGCCTTACCCGTCACCTCCGCGATACGGCAAATCCTCGACGCCGAGATTCGCGCCCTCCTGGGGATGGAGTCCTCGGAACCCTCGCGGAATACCTGAAACCAAAATTCATGGTTGTCGTCCAATTTGAAGCGAGGCCGCTCATTTTGGTAACATCTTTCGAGTTTTAAGGGAAATTATTGACGAAATTGCGGCCTGAAGATCGCTTCGAATACGATAATTTAGTGTTTTTGAAGTCATCCACGCTGGCATTTCCGCACAATATGTAGTATCCTTGCCTTGAGGAACCCCTGTATAGCCGGTATTTGTAATGTGAATCGCGGAGTAGAGTATAATTAGTGCTGGTCGAGGATGTGGGAATCGCCGTAAATTTCCCGCCCACGAGCTGTTGTACACCGCGTTACTTGGCCGTCACCAGCATGGAGGCGACTTCGACGGCCAGCCTCTCGGGGGGTTCACTACATCGGTTGCCGCTTTGGTAGCGGCGTAAGCGGCCCACGCGCATGGTATGCGCGGCGGATTGGTATAGGTCGCGGGCGACGGCTCGCGGCATTCATACAGGTTAGCGCATGCTCGAAATCTTGGCGGGTTGCCGGAGAGTGATGGCGCTGCAACATTGAGGGTAGCTTGACGGCGGCCCTATTTGGAGAAGTTTCCCCTGAGCAGAACCCGAAACTTCATCGATGTACTCGCTGAGCGGACGGCAGCGCAACCGGATTCCATCATTTTCTCGCTTCTCGCTTCCGGTTCAGACTCAACGCAGAACGTCTGCTACCGCGAATTCGAACAGCGTGTGCGCACCATTGCTGCGGAACTTCAGTCCGTTAGCAAACCGGGCGACCGCGCCCTAATGTTTTTTGCACCCGGCATTGAGTTCAACGTCGCTTTCTACGCATGCCTTTACGCGGGCGTGACGGCGGTTCCTGCCTATCCTCCACGCCCCGGAAGAACGCTCGGCCGTCTCTTGGCCATGTTCGCGGACGCGCAGGCTACGCTGGCGTTAACCACTTCGGAGTACCTGGCGGCGGCGCAGATGCTGCTTCAGGAACAACCCGCGCTTGCGGGGCTGCGTTGGGTCGCGACCGACGCTAGTGATGCCGACCCGGAAGCGTGGCGCAATCCCGATGTTGCGCCTGGCGATCTCGCCTTTCTGCAGTACACCTCGGGTTCCACATCGTCGCCCAAGGGCGTGATGGTGACCCACGGCAATTTGCTTCACAACTGCGATTACATTCGCGAAGCGACGGGGCTATGCGCGGACGATCATGTGCTCAGTTGGCTGCCCCAGTTCCATGACATGGGATTGCTGGCGGGCGTGCTGATTCCGCCTTTCGTTGGCTGCGATTCGACGCTTATGTCGCCCTTGCACTTCCTGAAACAACCCGCCTCGTGGTTGCAAGCCTTGAGCCAGCGGCGCGCGACTGTCAGCGGCGGGCCGAATTTTGCCTATCAGCTTTGTGTCGACAAGATTAGCAATGACGAAAGAGACGCGCTGGACCTGAGCGCATGGCGCGTGGCGTTTAACGGCGCCGAACCGATTCGGCCGGGCACACTGGATGCCTTTGCGCAGAAGTTCAAGAGCGCCGGATTCCGGAGCGACGCGTTTCTTCCCTGTTACGGTCTTGCCGAAGCCACGCTTGCGGTATCGTTCGCGCGTCGCGGCGGCCAAGTCGCGGTACGCGAGTTCCCGGAAGACAACGCACGGACGCGGACGCTTGTGGGCTGCGGTTCTCCGGCAGCCGATCAGGATGTTCGGATTGTCGCTCCCGATACTTGTCGGCTCTGCGCCGATAGCGAAGTCGGCGAGATTTGGGTGAAAGGACCCAGCGTTGCGTCGGGCTATTGGAACCGTCCCGACGAGACGGCCGCCACCTTCTGGGGAACCCTTGCGGACGACGGTGAAGGCCACTACCTCCGCACCGGCGATCTCGGGCTCCTGCAGGACGGCGAACTTTTCGTTGCGGGGCGTCTCAAAGATCTCATCATCATTCGCGGGATCAACTATTATCCCCAGGACATCGAACTCACGGTCGAATCGTGCCATCCCGCGCTGCGTCCGGGATGTGGAGCCGCTTTCGCCGTCGACGATCCACGCGGCGAGTTGCTCGTCGTGGCCCAGGAAGTTGCGCGCGATGCCGTCGATGGTTTGGATGTGGAGCAGGTTGCGGCCACGATTCGCGCGGCCGTCGGCGAGCAACACGAAGTGCCGGTGCATGCGGTGCTGCTCGTACAACCGGGCTCGATTCCCAAGACGTCGAGCGGGAAGATTCAGCGTCGCGCATGCCGCAAAGCGTTTCTGGACGAATCACTTCCCCTTGTGGGCAAATCGATCGCCGATGCATCGGCTGACGATCAGGTTCCGGCGAACGTTCCGCATGCTGCGTCTGCGGACGCCGGTAAGAGTTACGTGCATCTGCGCGAATATCTCGCGCACCGCATCGCCCTTCGGCTGAACGTCGACGCGGCACAGGTGGATATCCGCCAGCCCTTCTCAAGCCTCGGACTCCATTCCATGGCAGCCGTCGAACTTGCGGCCGATCTGGAGCGCGTCGTCGGGCGTACGTTGTCGCCCACTTTGGTCTACGAGTATCCCTGTATCGACGCCCTGGCCCGTCATCTCTCCGGCACGTGGTCGCCGGACGCGACGAGCACGATTTCCCGCACCCACGGCGAGCCCATCGCCATCGTCGGCATGAGTTGCCGGTTCCCCGGCGCGAAGAACCCGGACGCGTTCTGGGAGTTGCTGCGCGATGGTGGCGATGCGATTCGCGAGATTCCCGCGGATCGCTGGAACTTCGATACGCTCTACGATCCCGATCTGGCGACGCCGGGCCGAATGATTACGAAGTGGGGCGGCTTCGTCGAGGACGTCGATAAGTTCGACGCCGCGTTCTTCAACATCTCCCCGCGTGAAGCGGCCAGTATGGATCCCCAACAGCGACTGCTATTGCACGTCGCGTGGGAAGCTTTTGAGAATGCCGGCGTCCGCGCCGACCGTCTTGCCGGTTCGGCCACGGGTACGTTTATCGGTGTTTCGTCTATTGACTACATGCAGCTTCAACTGCTGCTTGGCGCCGAGAACGATGCGTATGTCGCCACGGGTAACACGCAGTCCATCGCGTCGAACCGCTTGTCGTACTTGCTTGACCTGCGTGGTCCCAGCGTATCCGTCGATACGGCCTGTTCGTCTGCGTTGGTTGCCTTGCATCAGGCTTGCCAAAGCCTGCGCGATCGCGAGTGCAACGTTGCCCTGGCCGGCGGCGTCAGCGTGATTCTGTCGCCGCTGGCGACCATTGCCTTGTCGCAGGCGCGCATGCTCGCGCCGGACGGACGGTGTAAGGCCTTCGACGCGGCGGCAAATGGCTACGTGCGGAGCGAAGGTTGCGGACTGGTCGTGTTGAAACGCCTATCCGACGCCTTGGCCGACGGCGACAACGTGCTCGCAGTTGTTCGCGGCACAGCGGTGAACCACGTCGGGCACAGCAACGGTCTCACCGCACCGAGCACGAAGGCCCAGCAGGCGGTCATTCGTGCTGCGTTGGAAAACGCGGCCGTCGCGCCATCCGAGATCTCCTATATCGAGGCTCACGGTACGGGCACGTCGCTTGGCGATCCGATCGAGATCGAGTCGATTCAAACCGTTCTGTCCGAAGGACGTGACGAGGGCAACACCTGCGCCATTGCTTCGGCCAAGACGAACGTGGGGCATTTGGAACCCGCTGCGGGCATCGTCGGATTGATCAAGGCCGTCCTCGCGCTGCAGCACGAGACGATTCCGCCGCACCTGCATCTCGACAAAGTGAACCCGCTCATCAAGCTGGACAAAACCCGCTACCAGATTCCGACGGAACCGCTGCCGTGGTCCCGCGGATCGAAACGCCGTCTCGCCGGCGTTAGCGCCTTCGGGTTCGGCGGCGCGAACAGTCATGTTGTGCTTGAAGAAGCGCCCTTGACTCCCGCGCGAGTCGAGTCGTCGCAGCAAGATCGGCCGCGCCACGTGCTGACGCTTTCCGCGCGCACGGAGCCTGCTCTGCAGAAGCTCGCCGGGTCTTATGCGTCCCGCGATCTTCGAGATGCCGCCGCGATCCGGGACCTCTGTTATTCCGCGAACACCACGCGCTGTGTTTTCGAACAGCGCCTGGCCATTCTTACGGAACCGTTGGAAACGGACAATGCGGGAGATGCGCTGCGCGAGGCGTTGAACCACTTTGCCCAAGGCGAATCCGCGCCGAGTGTCATCCGTGGCACGGTGCGCTCCGGGTTCCGGCCGAAGCTTGCGTTCCTGTTTACGGGACAGGGCGCCCAGTTCGCCGGAATGGGACGGCAACTCTACGAGACCGAACCGGCTTTCCGTGCGACCATCGACCGCTGCGACACGATCCTCCGCCCCTACCTGGAGCAGCCGCTGCTCTCCGTGCTGTACCCGGAGGAGGGAGCCGAGTCGCCCATCAACGAGACGGCGTACACGCAACCGGCGCTCTTCGCGCTCGAGTATGCGTTGGCGGAGCTTTGGCGCTCTTGGGGTGTTACTCCCGACTACGTGATTGGCCACAGCGTCGGTGAGTATGCCGCCGCGTGTTTTGCGGGCATGTTCAGTTTGGAAGACGGTCTGCGGCTCATCGCCGAGCGCGGGCGTCTCATCCAGTCGCTTCCGGCCGGCGGGAAGATGGCCGCCATTTTCTCAGACCAACAAACGGTCGCCGCCGCGCTCAAGGGGCAGGAAGCGTCGCTCTCCATTGCCGCTGTGAATGGTCCGAACCTGGTCGTTGTGTCCGGCGTGGGCGATGCGCTTGATGCCGTCGTTGAACAGTTCTCCGCCCAGGGCGTTCGCTGCACCAAGATGACCGTGTCGCACGCCTTCCATTCGCCGTTGATGGACCCGATACTCGATGGGTTCCACGCGGTCGCCAAGGAGGTCCGCTACCAGCCGCTCACCATTCCGCTTGTGTCGAACCGCACCGGCGAGACGCTCGAATGCGGCGAAACGCTGGACGCCGAATACTGGCGCGATCACATTCGCGACGCCGTGCTGTTCGATGGCGGCATGAAGGCCCTCGCCGATCATGGCGTATCGGTGTTCCTCGAGGTCGGCCCGGCCAACACCCTTATCGGCATGGGCCGCCGCTGCCTGCCGGACGCGGATGCGACGTGGCTTCCTTCGCTCGGCAAAGACGCGGACAACTGGCGCACGTTGCTTACCGCCGCTGCGACCTTGCAGGTCAACGGCGTTGAACTCGACTGGCAAGCCTTCGATGCCGACCATCCGCGCCGGCGCGTTGCGCTGCCGACGTACCCCTTTGAACTCAAGCGTCATTGGTTCACGGTAAAGCCCGGCGCGTCGAGCGACATCGTTCAGGCATTGGGCGGCCGGGTCAGTAATGGCGCGACATCCACAGCAATCAGCGAGGAGCAACGCGCCAAGCTTGCGGGCTGGTTCCACACGGTAGCGTGGGAAACGCTTCCCGAAGCCGCACAAACGAACGATTCGGGTTCTTGGCTGGTGCTCGGTGATGACGATGAATTCTCGCGCGGGCTTGTCGCCGAACTCGCCGCGCGTGGACATGCTGCAACGGCCGCCGGATCGGTCCGCGCGGAAGACATTGTCAAGAGTCTGGACGCCGCCTTCAATTCGAACGGCACCGGTCGATTCGGCGTGATTGTATTGCCGAAGAGCGCTTGGTCCGAAGCTGAAGATGGAAACCAGGCGCTCGATGAGTTTACGGCAACTTGCCGCAGCACCTTACTCGTCGCGCAAGCACTTGCGAAACGCGCGCTCGCGACGACCGCACCGCGCCTGTACATCGTGACGCAATCCGCCCAGGCGATTGCCGAAGGCGAACAGCCCAATCTTTCACAGGCTCCGTTATGGGCGCTCGGCCGATGCATCGCGATGGAACACCCGGACGTGATGGGCAAGCTGGTCGACGTGTCGGACGATAGCGCCGTTTCGAGCTTGGTCGATGAGATGCTCGCGCAAGACGGCGAGAGCATGGTCGCCCTGCGTGCGGCAAACCGTTTCGGTGCGCGCGTGACTCCCCTTGCTGAGGTCGAGGCGTCTTTGCACGCGGCATTTCGTGCCGACGGCGCGTATCTGATCACCGGCGGTTTCGGTGGCCTCGGAATCAAGCTGGCGCAATGGCTGGTGCAGAACGGCGCGCGCCGCCTCGTACTGCTGGCGCGTACGGCCTTGCCGCCACGGAACGAGTGGTCGAAGACCGATTCCGCGAGCCGTGCTGGACAGAACATCGCCGCCGTTCGCGAGCTCGAAGCCGCCGGCGCATCCGTGCATGTCGCCGCTGTCGACGTGTCGGACGCTACGCAACTCACCGCATTCCTCACGCAATACCACGACGAACAGTGGCCGGCTATCCGTGGCGTCATCCACGCCGCAGGTGTACTCGACGATCAACTTATCCACGACATGGACCCCGCGTCCTTCGCGACCGTGGGCCGATCCAAGGTGGCAGGCGCATGGAATCTGCACCGCGCGTTCGCAGACGCGGAACTCGATTTCTTTGTTGTGTTCTCCTCTGCGGCGTCCATGTTCGGTTCCGTGGGGCAGGGGAATTACGCCGCGGCGAACGCCTACCTCGACGCCCTGGCGGCCTACCGCCGCGCGAAGGGGCTGCCCGCCCTCAGTATCAATTGGGGCCCATGGGCCGAAGTCGGTATGGCGGCACAGCCGGATCGCGGCGGCCGTCTCGCGCAACAAGGCATCGCCAGCATCGATCCCGACGAAGGCCTTGCGGCTTTCGGCATGCTGCTGAATCGCAATGTCGCGCAGGTTGGCGTTGTCGATGCGGACTGGCCCGCATTGCAGTCCCTCTTCGACACCGGAGAAGGAACGCCATTCCTTTCCAAAGTTGCGGGTCAAACGAAGAAGTCCGCCGTGCCGAGCGAGCGGTGCAAACAGATTCTCGAGTCCGAAGGCGAGGCGCGCCGGAAGCTCATCGAACAACAGCTCTGCAATTCCATCGGCGAGGTGCTTCACACCGATCCCGCGGCGGTGCCGGTGGACCAGAATGTCGTCAATCTCGGTCTCGATTCCATCATGGTCATGGATCTGATCCGGAATCTCGGGCGCGACCTCAAGATTCGCATTCATCCCCGGGAAGTGTTTGAACAACCTTCGCTCGCGGGGCTTGCCGAGTACATCGGCACCGAGCTGGATATCATGCAGCGCAAGCGCGAAGGCGAAGCGCCGCCGCCGGAAGGTTTCATTCAGGCGAACATCAATAAGGCCCGCGGCAAGA
>CAZWDH010000082.1:0-12285 GCA_964632865.1 uncultured Nitrospiraceae bacterium | reverse complement strand
GCGCCGCCGCCGGAAGGTTTCATTCAGGCGAACATCAATAAGGCCCGCGGCAAGATCGTCGCGCCGCCGAAGCCGGAACGGAAGAACCCGCCCTGCGTGTTTCTCCTTTCCGCGCCGCGTTCCGGGTCAACGCTTTTGCGCGTGATGCTCGCCGGGCATCCGCAGCTCTTCAGTCCGCCGGAATTGCACATCCTGCACTTCCATTCCATGCAGGATCGCCGCACCTTCCTCGGCGAAGGCAACTACCTGGGCGACGGACTTCAGCGCGCGTTCATGGAAGCCCAGGGACTCGATGCCGACGCCGCGGAAGCGCTTATCGAACGCATGTTCGCGGAGGACACGCTCATCCAGGACGTGTTCACGCAGCTCCAGGAAAGCGTGGCGCCCAAGTTGCTCGTCGATAAGTCGCCGACCTACACCGGCCGCCGCGAGACCATGGAGCGCGCCGAGGATCTCTTCGAGAACCCGAAGTACATCTACCTTTACCGCCATCCCTACGCGGTCATCGAATCCTACGTGAAGAATCGCACGGGGAAGATGTTCGACTTCGGCCACGCCGATCCGTATCTGCTCGCGGAAGAGGTCTGGGCGTCGCACAACGAGAATACCATCGAGTTCTTGAAAGGCGTGCCGGACGAACGGCAGTTCCCGGTGCGTTACGAGGAACTCGTTACCGATCCGGAACGCATCATGCGGGGCATGTGCACGTTCCTCGATGTGCCGTTTGAACCCGCCGTGCTTGATCCCTACGGCGAAGGCCGCATGACGGATGGCGTCCGTTCGAAAGCCCGGGCGATTGGCGACCCGAATTTCATGAAGCACACTTCTATTGATCCCTCGCTTGCCGATGCATGGAAGCGCGCGAAGCTTCCGAACCGTCTAGGCGACTGGACGCAGCGCGTTTCCGCGACCCTTGAGTACGATCTGCCCAACGAAGCGCTAACGCGCGTTGTGGCCGGTTCCGGAGAGGAACTGGAGGAAGAGCGCTTATGACCCCGGCCGCCCTCCTTGCAGAGGTCATCGCGAGGGGCGCTCACATCTGGGCGGAAGGGGACGAGTTGTGTCTGCGCGCGCCGAAAGGATGCCTCACGGCCGAACTGCGCGATGCATTGAAATCGCGTAAGCCGGAGATTGTGCCGTTACTTGGCCAGCGCCGCAAGCATGCGGCTGCCTCCTACGCGCAACGCCGCCTATGGTTCTTCGATCAGCTCGAGCCGGGCCGTTCCACGTACAACATGCACCTGACCTACCGGCTCACGGGTGCGCTGGATGTCGCCGCGCTGGAGCAGAGCCTGTGCGCCATCGTGCAGCGCCACGAAACGCTGCGCACGTCCTTTGCCGCGTTCAACGATCAACCGGTCCAGGTGATCGCGCAGGACGTCAATTTCGCCGTCGCTCATTGCAGGCTCGACGACGGGCCGGGCGACGAGGAGAACCGGCTCCGGCAACAGGTCGACGAGTTCACGCGGGTGCCATTCGATTTGTCGAATGCCCCGCTCATGCGCGCTTGTCTGATCCGGCTGCGGCCGGACGTCCACGTTTTGTCGGTCGTGCTCCATCATATTGTCGCCGACGGCTGGAGTATGCGTGTTGTCCTGCGCGAGTTAGCGGAGCACTACGAGAGTTTTTCGGAAGGACGCTTGCCCGATCTGGACGCGTTGCCGCTCCAGTACGCCGACTTCGCGCGTATTCAACGCGCCTGGCTCGACGACGACATGGACGAGCGTGTGCTGTACTGGCGGGAACAACTGGCCGGGCCGCCGCCGCCACTCGAACTGCCGACCGACCGTCCCCGTCCCGCGTATCAGACGTTTCGCGGCGGACGTGAGTTTCTGGAATTGGATTCGCAGACGGTCGCCGCCCTTCGCAAGCTCAGCGCAGATGAAGGGGCGACGCTTTTTATGACGTTGCTCGCGGCCTTCGAGGTGCTCTTGCGCCGGTACACCGGTCAGGATGATTTCGTTGTCGGCTCGCCGGTCGCCGGACGCCGTTACCCGGGCACGGAAGGCATGATCGGGTTCTTCGTGAACACCGTGGCCCTGCGCGCACGGTTCGAGGGCAATCCTACGTTTCGTGATTTCCTGCGCCGGACGCGCGATACGGTCCTGCACGCATTCGAGCACGAGGACCTCCCCTTCGAAAAGCTGGTGGAGGAGATTCAACCTGAACGCGACCTCAGCCGGACGCCGGTGTTCCAGGTCTTGTTCAACATGATCAACATGGGCGGCGACGGCCTCGACATGGGCGCTATCGCCGTGGAACGCGTGTACCGCCGTGAACCCGAATCCAAGTTTGATCTGACCCTCTATGTGCGGCCTCGCGGCGCGACCACCCGGCTCATGCTGGTCTACAACCGCGACCTTTTCGAAGAAACAACGATTCAGCAGTTCTTGCGTGACTTGGGCGTAGTGCTGGAAGCGATCTGTGCGCAGGCCGACACGACCGTCGTCCATATACCGTTGGCCGCACGCGGGCCATGCGCACTTCCTGCAGGCCAAGACACGTTCGACGACGTAACACCGCTCCATCGGCGTTTCGAGCGGCAAGCCGCGGCGACCCCGGACGCGATTGCGGTCCATACGCGGAACCACCGTTGGACCTATGCGGAGCTGGATCGGCGCGCATCGCAAATCGCCGCCGGTATACTCGATTCGGTAGGCGATGAGACTTCGCGAATCGGTTTGATGTTCGAACACGACGCGCCCATGATTGCCGCACTGCTGGGCGCGCTGAAGGCCGGGAAGACCTACGTTCCCATGGACGCGGCGTATCCCGAAGCGCGTCTTCAATTCATGATCGAAGACGCTCAGATCGGGACCTTGGTCACCACGGAAACCTCTCTGGAACGCGCACGATCCATCGCCGGAGAACGTTGTCCGGTGATCGCCATCGAATCGTTTGAGGATCTCGAGCCGCACCATGGCATCGACTGCGATCCCGAATCGCCTGCATACATCCTCTACACCTCCGGCTCCACCGGAAAGCCGAAAGGCGTCGTCCAAAGCCATCGCAATGTTGCTCATTACATCGATGCTTATGCGCAAACGATTAATATCGGTCCAGACGATCGGTTGAGCTTGTTCTCGTCCTTCGGGTTTGACGCCGCCGTGATGGATATCTTTGGCGCCTTGTTGAATGGCGCGGCCTTGTGCCCCATCGACCTCAAGAGCGAGAGCCTTGACGAGGCGTGGGACTGGCTTCAGGAAGTGGGCGTCACGGTATACCACAGCACGCCGACCGTGTTCCGCGCCTTTGCGACAGGACCCTCCTGTGAATCGCGAGCCACGTGTCTTCGCGCCGTCGTGCTCGGAGGCGAAGAGGTGCGGCGCGAAGACATCGAACGGTTCCGCAAGTTAATGGCGCAGGAATGCCGTCTCATCAACCTCTACGGCAGCGCGGAAGCATCCTTTACGTGTGCATTCGAGATTGAGAATGGGGAAGAGGTCGCGCGCGCGCGTGTGCCGATTGGGACCCCCGTCGCACGCACCGAGATGCTGCTGCTGAATGCTCACGGCGGCGAAGAGCCGGTATTCGGCGAAATCGCCATTCGCAGTCCGCACGTCGCCCTTGGCTACTGGAATCGCGACGACGAGTCCGCCGCGGCATTCCAGCCCGATCCCGACACACCGGGAACGACCCTCTACCGCAGCGGCGACCTCGGTCGCCGTCGTGCAGACGGAACCATCGAATGCCTCGGCCGAAAAGACTTCCAGGTCAAGATTCGCGGCTATCGTGTCGATCCGGCTGAAATTGAATCGCTGCTCAATCAGAACGATTCCGTCGCCGAGTCTGTCGTGGTCATGCGTGAAATAGCCTCCGGCGACCCGCGACTGATTGCTTATGTTGCTTCCGTAGCCGAGCAGACGCCAGACCCGGCTAAACTTCGCAGCGAATTGGCGCGCGTGTTGCCCGAGTACATGGTGCCCGCGTCGATCCAAGTGATGGAAGGACTGCCGCGGACCACCACCGGCAAGATCGACCGTCGCGCGTTACCTGCGCCTTCCGCTTGGGGTGAAGTGGCGGGTGAGCATGTCGCACCGCGCACCGTTAGCGAAGAGTTGGTCGCGGGGATTTGGGAACAGGTTCTTACCCGAGGACCCGTCGGCGTTACGGACCGGTTCTTCGACCTCGGCGGACATTCCCTCATGGCGACACAGGTGGTCTCGCGCATCCGCGACACTTTCAATGTTCAGATCCCGTTGCGCGCGTTATTCGAGGAACCCACCGTTGCCGGAATCGCCGCACGAATCGATGCGTTGCGAGCGGAGCGGACGGCCGACCAGGCCCCCGCACTCGTACCGGTGCCGCGCGACGTGGGCATGCCGCTCTCGTTTTCGCAGCAGCGTCTGTGGGTACTCGATCAACTTGGCGCGAGGGACGGCGCCTACACCATGTCCGCCGGGTTCCGGCTGGTTGGCGCGTTGAACATCCGCGCGTTGGAGCAGTCCATCGCGACAATCGTCCAACGGCATGAGGTTCTCCGTACAACCTTCGTCGATCGCGAGGGTGTACCCGCACTTCACATTTCGGACGATATCAATCTTGCGCTGGAGACCGTCGATCTGGCGAGTGTTCCGGACTCGGAGCGACAAACTAAACTTGCGTCTCACATGGCCGCGGTGGTGGACAATCCTTTCGATCTGGCACAGGGTCCCCTCTTTCGTGTTGCGCTATATCGATTGGGTGACGCCGAACACGTGATCGCCGTCGCCATGCACCACATCATATCCGACGCATGGTCCATGGGCGTGCTCGTGCGGGAGATCTGCGCGAGCTACGATGCGTACGCATCGAGTGGCGAACCCGCGCTTGTTTCACTTCCCGTCCAGTACGCTGACTTCGCCGCATGGCAGCGTGCGTGGTTGCAGGGCGCGGTGCTCGAAAATCAGCTCGCCTATTGGCGCGAACATTTGCAAGACGCGCCGCCATACCTGGACTTGCCTGCGGACCATCACCGGCCGGCGGTGCGCAAGTTTCGCGGCGCGCGCGTGACGGCGAGCCTGCCGCAAACGATTGCGGAACGGGTCAAGTCGTTGTGCCAGGAGCAAGGCGCGACGCAGTACATGGCGCTCCTCGCGGCGTTTAATGTGTTGCTTTACCGCTACACCGGCCAGTCCGATATCGTTGTCGGCACGCCTATCGCCAATCGGGGCCGGCGCGAACTGGAAGGGCTGATCGGATTCTTCGTCAACACGCTGGCATTGCGCACGCGATTGGACGGTGCGCCCAGTTTCCGCGAGGTACTTGCACGCGTCCGCGAAACGGCCCTGGCGGCGTATGCCCATCAAGACCTTCCCTTCGACCGGATCGTCGAAGAACTTGCGCCGGAACGGGACCTGAGCCGGTCGCCGATTTTCCAGGTCATGTTCGTCTTGCAGAACGCGCCCAAGTCCGAGTTTCACTTGCCGGGACTCACATTGAGCCGCGTGCCTACGATCAACGAACGTTCGCGGTTCGACGTCACCATGGCCATCAATGAATCGGCTGGCGGCGTGACGCTTGCGCTGGAGTACGATTCCGATCTCTTCGAGTCAGCGCGGATGGACCGGATGCTTCAGCACTATGCGTTGCTTCTGGATCGCGCGCTCGACCAGCCGGATGCGAGCATCGACGCGATCGAGTACCTTTCCGATGCCGAGCGCAAAGAACTTCTCCACGCGTTCAGCCGGACCGCACCCGCAGCCGAGCCGGCGGACACCGCCATTGCGCGCTTCGAGCATAGGGTGGAGCATGCTCCCGGCGCGGTCGCATTGCGATACAACGGCAGCGCGTTGACCTACCGCGAGTTGAACGCGCGCGCCAACCAGCTTGCCCATCATCTCAAGGA
Source organism: uncultured Nitrospiraceae bacterium (assembly GCA_964632865.1). Taxonomy (GTDB): domain Bacteria; phylum Hydrogenedentota; class Hydrogenedentia; order Hydrogenedentales; family SLHB01; genus JAHDWY01. The sequence goes on along the minus strand of CAZWDH010000082.1, from coordinate 6,458 downwards.
GATCGGCATTGGTCGCGGGAATCTCGTCGCCTTATCGCTGCCGCGATCGATCGAGATGGTTGTTGCCATGTTGGGCGCCATGAAGGCCGGAGCGGCCTACATCCCGCTCGATCCGGGATATCCCTCGGAGCGTTTGCGCTACATGCTCGAAGACGCGCAGCCTCACGCGCTGCTCACCGTCTCGACTTGCGTCGAACGCGTGCCCCAACATCCCGAAACGATCTGTCTCGATGCCGCCCACGGGGAATTGGATGCCATGCCGGATACGAATCCGAGTGACAGCCCGACGCCCGACGATGTCGCCTACGTCATTTACACTTCCGGGTCGACTGGAAGACCCAAAGGCACGCTGATCGGTCATCGCAGCTTGTCCAATCTCCTGGCCTATAGCGCGGACGTATTCGGGCTTCGCGAAGGACTGCGGGTTCTGCAGTTCGCGTCCATGAGTTTCGATGCCTCTGTCTGGGAGATTTTCCCCACCCTTGGTGCGGGTGCGACCGTGGTGTTATCCGATGCCGAGACTTTGTCCGATCCGCATACCCTTACCGCGTTGTTGCGGGACGAAAGCATCGGCATGGCAACCTTGCCGCCCGTCATGATCCGGCAACTCGATCCGTCGAGCCTCCCCGGATTGGGCGTGCTGATCAGCGCGGGCGAGTCGTGTCCACCGGAGTTCACCCGCACGTGGACCCAGGGACGCCGTTTCTTTAACGGGTACGGTCCAACGGAAATCACGGTTTGCGCGACGCTCTTTGAATGTGCGACGGAGTTTCGCGATACCGTTCCGATTGGATATCCGGTTCCCGGCGCGGAAGTCTATGTGCTCGATGCGAACCGGCAGCCCGTTCCCATCGGCGTGCCCGGAGAACTGTACATCGGGGGCCCCGTTTTGGCGCACGGTTATTTGAACCGGCCGGACCTCACCGTCACCCGGTTCCTGTCGATAGCGTTGAACGGAGAAACCCGACGACTCTACAAAACAGGCGACCTCGTGCGGTTTTGTCCGGACGGCGCGCTTGATTTCCTTGGACGCGCGGACGACCAAATCAAATTGCGCGGATTCCGAATCGAACTAGGCGAGATCGAAAGCGCCTTGCGCGAACTCCCCGGCATTGCGGACGCAGTCGTGGCCGTGAAATCGGATGCCACCGGGGACCCGCAGTTGGTGGCGTATACCGTCCCAAGTGCGAACGGTGCCGCGAACGGCTGCCTGCGAGAAGCTTTAGCCGCGGTACTCCCTTCCTACATGGTTCCCGCGACGTTCATGGAATTAGAGTCGATTCCGCTTTCTCCGACTGGAAAGGTAGACCGCGCCGCCCTGCCTGTTCCGGCCGAGACGCGCGATCCGGAGAATCTTGAAGCACCAGTTGGCGAGGTGGAAACGCGGATCGCGTCTATCTTCTGTGAAGTGCTCGGACTGGAGTCCGTCGGCAGGCACCAGCGGTTCTTCGATCTCGGAGGTCATTCGCTGAAAGCCACGCAGGCGGTCGCGCGGATTCGCGCGGCCTTCCAGGTCGAATTGCCACTTCGTGCCATCTTTGAAGCGCCTACGGTGTCCGGTCTCGCAACGTATTTGAGCGAGGGCCAAGCGGAACACGCCTTTGCGAAGGAAGGCACGATTGTCCCGGCGCCGACCGATAGCGCCCCCTTGTCCTTCGCACAACAACGCCTCTGGTTCCTCGACAAACTTGGAGGCCGCGACGGCGTCTACACGATTTCCACGGCCTTGCGATTGCGTGGCGATCTGAATGTGGAAGCGCTGCAGAACGCCTTTCTCGATGTGATCCATCGTCATTCCGTTATGCGAACCCACTTCGAAGGCGACGACAGTCATCCGCGCCAAATCGTGGATGACGCGGCGTCTATTCGGATTGAGCGTATCGATCTCGCACCGTCGGCTCCAGATGAACGCGAAGGCGAAGCCGCGTCGTTGATTCGCGCGTTTGCCGTCCAACCCTTCGATCTTGAGCGGGGGCCGCTCGTTCGCGCGGTCCTCATCCAGCTCGACCCCACGGAGCACGTGTTTTACGTAGCCATGCACCACGCGGTGTCCGACGGCTGGTCCATGGGGCTCTTCGCGCGCGAGTTCGCCGCGTCCTATAACGCCCACGTGCGCGGCGTGCCGGCTGACTTGCCGCAGCTCCCCATCCAGTATTCGGATTTTGCCGCGTGGCAGCGCGACTGGCTCCAAGGCGAAAACCTGCAACGGCAACTGGACTACTGGACCGATCACCTGCGCGACGCGCCGCCCGTACTGGAATTGCCGACGGACCGGCCTCGTCCCGCCATTCAAACGTTCAATGGCGGCAAAGAGACGCTGCATCTGGATTCTGCCTGCGGTGAGGCCCTGGAAGCGTTGTCTCGACGTGAAGACGTCACGCTGTTCATGACCCTGTTTGCAGGGTTCAACGCCCTGCTGAACCGGTACACAAGCCAGGACGACATCGTCATCGGAACGCCCATAGCCAACCGCAACCGGCCCGAGATCGAGAATCTGATTGGCTATTTCGCGAACACACTCGCGCTTCGATCCCGGATTGAGCCTGGTGCGCCGTTCCGCAAACTGCTGCATCAGGTGCGCGATACCGCCTTGGGGGCGTATGCCCATCAAGATCTTCCCTTCGAGAAGCTGGTCGAAGAAATTGCGCCGCAGCGCAGCCTTTCCCACAGCCCGCTTTTCCAGGTGATGTTCGCATTGCAGAATTTTGACGCTTCGCTGCCCGCACTGGACGGCGTCGAAGTCGCCCGCTTCGGCAAGGATGCGCTGCGCTCCCGTTTCGACCTCACACTCACGGTCGCTGCGACTTCAGACGGGTTGGCGGTCAACGCCGAGTACAACGCCGATCTCTTCGACGCCGGAACGATCCAGCGCTTGCTGCGCCACTACGCAGTCCTTCTGCACGGCGTGGCCCGTGATTCGAATACCACGGTAGCCACCTTGCCATTGCTTACGGATGACGAACGATACACTATCCTGCACGAATGGAACGACACCGCCGTGCCGCTGGCACTGGACCGGTGCGCCCATCAGCGTATCGAAGATCACGCAGCACGGCGGCCCGACGCGCTCGCGCTTACGGACGGCGAAACGAAACTGACCTACGAGCAACTCAACCGCATGGCCAACCGTTTGGCGCAACGTCTCATCGATCTGCGTGTGCGCCCGCGGACGCGCGTGGCCGTTTGTACGAGCCGCCGCATCGACATGGTCGTTGCCCAGCTCGGCGTACTCAAGACCGGGGCCGCTTACGTGCCCCTCGATCCCGCTCATCCGGTCGAGCGGCTGCGGTATATGATTGAAGATTCCAATGCGGTAGCCGTTGTGATCGATGAAGCAATCCACTATCGATTGCCTGCGACCGAAGCGTTGCAGGTGCAGATCGAAGATTGCTTCGCCTCCGAAGCATTGCCAGCGGCCAATCCGGGCATTCTCGTGTCGCCGTCCGACCCCGCGTACGCCATTTACACGTCCGGGTCTACCGGTCAGCCCAAGGGCGTCGTGATCGAGCACCACAGTCTGCTGAATCTGATTCAATGGCATCAGAACGCCTTCGACGTGACCGGTGACGACCGCGCAACGCATCTTGCCGGTCCCGCTTTTGACGCCTCGGTTTGGGAACTCTGGCCCTACCTGACGGCCGGTGCGTCGATCCATATCCCGGACGAGTTCACGCGGGTTTCAGCTCCCGGTCTGCGCGACTGGTTGACGCGGCACGGAATCACGATTGCCTTCCTGCCGACACCGTTGGCCGAGCAGGCCATTGCCCTTGAGTGGCCGGAGTCCTGCGCCTTGCGAATTCTCCTGACCGGCGGCGATACCCTTCGCCGGCGTCCTCCAGCGGGCCTGCCCTTCTCTTTGGTGAACAACTACGGCCCCACCGAGAACACGGTAGTCTCCACTTCCGGACCGGTCAAAGTCGAAGGACAAGCGCCAAATGCGCCGTCACTCGGCCGGCCCATCGACAACACCCACGTCTATGTCCTGGACCGCAATCTTCAACCGGTGCCGGTCGGTGTCCCCGGTGAACTGCACGTGGGTGGCGCCGGTCTGGCGCGCGAATACCTGGGACGTCCGGAACTCACCGCCGAACGATTCATCCAGCACCCCTTTGCGAGCGGCAAGCGTCTGTACAAAACCGGAGACATCGTTCGCTACCGGGCGGATGGTGCGCTCGAGTTCCTTGGCCGCACCGATCATCAGGTTAAAGTGCGCGGACATCGCATCGAGCTTGGCGAGATCGAATCCGTTCTGTGCCGCCAACCCGGTATCCGGGAGGCCGTCGTACTGCCACGGGCAAACGGTCCCGGTGGCCCCGCCCTTGCGGCCTTCGTCGTCGTGGACTCCGGCCGGGAAATCCATGTCGAGCGATTGCGCGATACGCTCAAGGGGCAACTGCCGACCCACATGCTGCCGACAAGCGTGACGGTAACCGATGCGATCCCACTTTCGGCGAATGGCAAAGTGGACCGGAACGCGCTGCTCCAGCGAGAGCGGGTCGATGCGAAGGTGAATGACGGATTTTGCGCGCCCGAGACCGAGACGGAGATCCGAATCGCCGGCATCTGGCGGGACCTCCTCCACCGTGACTGCGTCGGCATCCACGATGACTTCCTGGATAGCGGCGGTCATTCCATGCTGGCGGTGGAACTGTTATCCCGTATCAACGAGTGCTTTGCCATAACTCTTCCGCTCCGCGCTGTTTTTGAAGATCCGACCGTAGCAGGTATGGCTAGACGTGTGGATGCCACGAGAGAATCCGGCAGGATCTCCGGCGGGAGCGGTCGCGATGCAAATGGCGCGAGTGAAGAAAGTCTCCTGGTCCCTCTCAGGATGAGCGGCTCCCAACCGCCCATCTTTCTCGTCGCGCCCGCCGGTGGTACCGTGTTTGCGTACTACGCGCTAGCCCATCACCTCGGGGCCGATCAGCCCGTGTTCGCACTCCAAGATCCCGCATTTGAAGGACACGCGGCCCCCTGCGAGACCATCGAAGAAATGGCCGAACACTACATTGCCGCGATGCGGTCCGTGCAGCCCGAGGGTCCTTATCGCGTCGGAGGGTGGTCCTTCGGCGGAACCGTCGCCTACGAAATCGCCCGCCAGCTTGGGGAGGAAGTCGGCCACGTGTTCCTCATTGAGACGATTACGGGACAACGCGCCCCGGGCGCTTCGCGCAAGTCCATCATCGAACGGTTTCGACTCATGCGCGAGAACCTGGGTGCCCGGCTGCTCTTCACCCTATCGGGTCTCGCGACCACGGCCGACGGCGCATGGTTCTCTCTGGCCGCTTCAGTGCCCGGCCGCTGGATCGGCAGGCTCAAGCGCCGCGTCCTTTCCCGGCAGGAACGCAAGTTCACGCGCACCTACGAGAACGCGCTGAACACGTCGGCCGCAGACGTGGAGGGGGGCGGCTCACTACTCATGAAACAGTCCTTCGCCCGGCACTGGATCCGAATCGCTCTTGCGAACACGCGAGCCTTCAAACGCTACAGGCTCCGCCCGATCAAGGGGAAGATTACCCTGTTTGTCGCGGAACGGCGCGTAACGGCCAAAGCCAACGTGGATGAGTCCCGTGGTTGGTCCGGTTTTGCGCAGGGTGGGGTGGACGTTCGCACGGTCCCCGGCGATCATTTCTCCATACTGCGCAACCCAAACGTGAAGGTCTGTGCCGGCATCTTGCGCGAAACTGCGGTGGGCAGATCCGTAGAAGAAAAAGAAAGCGCAGGCGATATTGCGCCCACGCTTGCTTCCTAGCCCTTTCAACGAATCGTCTAAAGGTGCTCAGGGATTCGCCACCGTATTGAATACTTGTTGAATGGCGTCGATCACGGCCTGCGGTTGCTCGATCTGGATATCATGACCAGAATTGGAGACCACCGTGAGCTGGCCCTGGGGCGTGAGTGACGCCTGATCCTCATCCAACTCTTCCTTGATCATGTCTGCCACATTGGCCTGTTGTGCAGGCACCAGACCTGGATCGTAATTGCCGGCGCTCAGATAGATGAGCGGAATGTTGGGCAGCGTGCGGTTGGCCGCCACCATGTCGTACGTGTTGTAGCGGTTGTAGTACTCGCCCCAGACTCCCGGACGCCCCGTGATGCCAAAGTAGATCCCATATTCCAAGTCCTGCTTCTCAAGCGACTGGGGTTTGAGGTTGAGCGCCATTTCGTTCTCAATCAACTCGTGCGTTGCGTCAACGAGCACCAGCCCGGCCACGCGATCCGGGTACTGGTTAGCAAAGTACCGGGCAAACAGCCCGCCAAACGAATGGCCGCACAGGATAACGGGATCGGTCAGCCCAAGCGCATCCAGGAACGCCTCCAGCTCCGCCGCGACCACGTCCGCGGTCCTCGGGTTCTCGCCCTCGTCGCTGCACCCCACGCCGCCCCGGTCGTACGCGATGGTCGTGGTAAATTCAGCCACCTCCGGCTGGACCTTTCGCCAGACGGTGATGTTGTCA
>CAZWDH010000081.1:0-23850 GCA_964632865.1 uncultured Nitrospiraceae bacterium | reverse complement strand
GGCGGGGCAATCCACTCGTCCAGCGGATCCACGGGCTGCACGTCGTAGTGGCCATATACCAGCACCACCGGTTTCCCCGGAACCGGCGCGGACTCCGCATACACGATGGGGTGACCCTCCGTCGGCATGATGGACACCTTCGGCAGGCCTAAATTCGTGAGCTGCTCCGCCAGCCACTCCGCCGTGTGCAGCACGTCATTCTTGTGCTCCGGCAAAGTCGAGATGCTGGGCAGCCGCAGGAGCGACTTGTATTCTTCCAGAAACTTGTCCCGGTTGGACCGGGCATATGCGAGGGCGGCATCGCGCGCGGACATGGCAATTCCTCCTAATCTCACCGAAAGGAAGCGCCTACTATACCACCCGGATCGGGGAAAGAACCAAATGAAGTTCTGGCTGGGACGTAGCGCCTGCGCTAAGGAACTGGCGCACGGCCAAAGACAAATCCGAAATCCGAATCGCGAAATCCGAAACAAATTCGAAGGTCCGAAATTCGAAACAGCGGGGCCGAAATCTAATCGCAATCTCCAGTGAGCTTAATGCTTATACGGCGGTTGCGCAGACCGCTCCACATTCGTTCAGTGCGATCTCGTTTTGGCTTTTTTGAATTTTGGTGATTCGAATTTGTTTCGAGTTTCGGATTTCGAATTTCGAATTTCGGATTTTCACTTGGCAGGCATTGCCCCCAGCACATCATCCACCACATACGCCGTCAACTGGTCCAGCCCGTCGAAGACCCGTTCCGGTTCCAGGGCCTCCAGCTCTTCGCGCGTGGCGTACCCCGTCGTCACGCACAGACACCGCACCCCCGCTTCGCGCGACGCCAGTACGTCGAAGTGCATGTCCCCCACAAACAACAACTGCTGCGGCGTTACGTGCAGCATCTCGCAGGCCTTCAACACGACTTCCGGGTCGGGTTTTGGTTTCGATACGTCGTCCGGTCCCAACCGCACCGAGAAAAAGTCCAGCACGCCCAGATGCTCCAGGATCATCTCGGAATACTTCCGCCGTTTTGAAGTGGCAAACGCGATTTCCAGCCCCGCATCGTGCAACGCCTGAAGGCACTCCCGTGTGCCCGGCATGAGCGTTGTCTTGGGACAGCAGATCTTCTCGTAATACGCCCGGTACACCTTCGTGCATTCCACGGGATCCTGCGTGCTCAGCAGGGCGAACTGTTCTTCCAGGACGTACCCGATGCTGTTCACGATCGCGTCCCGCGGCGGCCGCGGCTCATTGAACGCGTCGAAGGTGTGATAGAACGATTCGACAATCGCTTCGGTGGAATCGATCAAGGTTCCATCCAAATCAAAACAAACGGCTGTAATCAAGACCCCAATACCTCTCTTGTCATGAAAAGCGGGGACGAAAAATGGGGACGGTTACCATTTTGCTTCTCCGTTTCCGCGATCGTTCTAAACGTTCGCACAGCAAAATGGTGACTGTCCCTATTTTTCCCATTCTCCCTACCGCTCCCGAATCGTCACCCGTCGGCCTTGCACCGACACCCGGCCTTCCGCGATCAACTGGATCGCCTGCGGATATACTTCGCGTTCCTTCGCCTGCACGCGCTCCGCCAGCGTGTCCGGCGTGTCGTCTTCCAACACGGGCACGGCCGCCTGCAAGATAATCGGACCTTCATCGTAGTTCGCATTCGCGAAATGCACGGTCACGCCGGTCAGCTTCGCGCCGTAGGCAATCACCGCTTCGTGCACGTGATGACCGTACATCCCTTTCCCGCAAAACGCGGGAATCAACGCGGGATGCACATTGACGATCCGGTTCGTAAAATCCTCGGGCACGTCCAGCAAACTCATGAACCCGGCCATTACGACCAGGTCGACGTCATACTTCCGAATCTCGTCCCACACCGCCGCGCTGAACGTGGCCGTATCCGGAAACTGCTTGCGCGGCACCAGGGCCGACGGAATCCGATGATCCTCCGCCCGCACCAGCCCATAGGCATCGGCCCGCGAACTGACGACGCATTGAACCTGCGCGTGGAGCTCGCCCGCCTCGATCCGCTCGATCAAGTTCAGCAACGTCGTTCCGCTGCCCGACAGCAGAACGGCGATTTTCAACGGCGAACCTGCCATAACCCCAATTGACCCCTCTACCTGCCCTCAGGCGGTGGGAGAACTACCCACAACACAATATAGACGATGATTCCCGGAAACGCCGCGCTGAAAACGGAGACCAGCACGTATACCAGCCGTACGATCGTCGGATCGACATTCAGGCTCTCCGCGATCCCGCCGCAAACACCCGCGATCATTGCGTTGCTGGAACGGCGCAACCCTGGTTGCGAACTCATGGCGCCTCCTTTCGCGTTCGGTAGGACTCAACCCTCCCAGGTACCGGTATACACTTCCGTCGCCGGGCCTTCCTGATACACATTCCCGTCGTCGGCCCATTCAATCGTCAACGTGCCGTAAACGAGATGCACGTTCACGCGCCGATCGACCCTGTCCGTGATCATCGCGGCCAGCGCCGAGCCGCAGGAACCGCTGCCGCTGGCCATCGTGATGCCGCTGCCGCGCTCCCAGATCCGCATCACCATGTTCCGCCGATCCCGGACGGTCACGAATTCTACATTGGTGCGCTGCGGAAACTTGGGATGCCGCTCCACCTTCGGACCGATTTCCGCCAGCGGAACCGCTGTCGCATCGTCCACGAAAAACACCGCGTGCGGGTTTCCGATGTTCGCGCAGGTCACTTTCATCGTGACGCCATCCACGTCAAGATCTTCTTCAACGACGCGGCCTGCCGGGCCCTCCATAGGGATTTCCGCCCTCTCGAAACGAGGTTGTCCCATGTTTGATCGGACTGATCCGACCAATCGGTCCGATCCGTCCGATACTGTCAATTGCACACGGTTGGGCCCCGCCAGCGTACCAATGACAAATTCCTTCTTATCCGTCATGCCCCGCTCGAAGACGTACTTTGCAAAACAGCGAATCCCGTTCCCGCAAGTCTCCGCCTCACTGCCGTCAGCATTGAAAATCCGCATGGCGAAATCCGCGCCGTTCTGGCCAGGATTCACCAGGATGATTCCATCCGACCCCGCGCCGAGATGGCGATGGCTCATCTGCCGCGACAGTTCAGCCGGGTCGGCGATAGTAAACCGCGCCCCGTCAATGAACAGATAGTCATTGCCGAGACCGTGCATTTTGGTGAATTCGATTGACATGGGTGCCTTCTAATCAACCGCGCGACCGCGCGCCATGGCCTCTTCCACAAACAACGTCAGCAATTCGGGGAACGAGATGCCCGCCGCCGCAGCGGCCTGGGGATAGAGCGACGTTTCGGTCATCCCGGGAATGGTATTGACCTCGATCCACACCGGATCGTCGCCGTCCAGTATCATATCACTGCGGCTCAAGCCCTTACAACCCACGACGGTATGCACACGTTCCGCCATGGCCTGCACTTTCCGCGTCGTTTCCTCCGAAATTCGCGCCGGCGTGATCTCGTTGCACTCGCCCAGCGTGTACTTGGCCTTGTAGTCAAAGAACTCCGACGAAACGGGGCAAATCTCCGTCACCGGCAAGGCCCGCGGCGGTTTTCCGGGTTCCACATCCAGCACCGCGCAAGTTACTTCGACACCCTTGACGAACTTCTCAACCATAACCAAATCGCCGTAGGCGAACACGTCGAGCAAGGCCGTCCGAAACGCGCCCGCATCTTTGGGAATCGCCATACCCAGGCTGGATCCCTGGCATGGGCTCTTGATCAGGCAGGGAAATCCAATTTCGGAATTCACCCGCGTCATAACTTGCTCGAACGCGTGGTCCCATTCGGAACGGTGCAGGATGATTTGATCGGCCACACGCACGCCCGCCTGACGCACCACTGCTTTGGAATGAATCTTGTCCATCGCCAACGCGCTGGCCGCGCACCCCGATGCCGTATATGGAATACCGAACACGTCGAGCAGTCCCTGGATCCGGCCGTCCTCCCCAAACGGTCCGTGAAGCGCGATAAACACGCAGTCCACGCCAAGCTCTTCCAATCGCGCCAAACCCGCGCCCACGGACAACGCGCGCTCGCTGGGAAACTTCCACTGCCCTTCGCGCGTGATGATTACCGGCGTCGTATCGAAACGCGACCGATCGAGGTTTCCCGCCACCATGGCGCCGCTCTTCAACGACACCTCGTGCTCGGAACTCACCCCCCCCATCAATACCGCCAAATGCGTCTTGTTCATACCTTCCCCTGTTCTTCCACACCGCGATAAACGGTCCAAGCATAGCACACGCGGTCCTGCGTCTCTCCACCCCGTATGAATCACCATGCGTTACGTATGGTTTCCATTCCTTGAAAATTCTCCCTTGTGTCTTTGCCGATCATGCGCTAGACTGCAAGTTGCACTCGCTGGGGTAGAGTGCTTTCGCTATCGAATTCTCAATCAGCCGTGGACTGTATACTTTTTGCCCGGCGCCTTTGCGGAAGGGCGCCGGTTTCAGAAGTGGCGGAGCAACGTTGAACGACCATTCTCAGGAGATGCTGACCACGCCCGGACTGCATCGGGTGCGCGAGGGCGCGTTTGACGCGCAGCTTTCGTTTGAAACTCCGTACGTCGAAGCGCCATCTCTCATCGACGCCATCGTCAAACGCGACGGCCGCAGGGTGCCCTTCGAGAAATCCAAAATCGCCGATGCCATTTTCAGCGCGGCGCGCACCATCGGCGGCGAAGACCGCGACCGCGCGGAAAGCCTCGCCACAGGCGTCACCATTTACCTGAGCAAGCGCCTTGACGGCGACACCCCCAACGTCGATCAGGTTCATGATGCGGTCGAAAAAGTGCTCATTGAGTTGGGTCACACCAAAACGGCGCTCGCCTACGTGCGCTACCGCGACAAGCGCGCGCGCATCCGCAAGCTCCGCGGTGGGGATGTGCGCGCGATCCTTCACGAACTCGATGAGGCGCGCCAGGCGGCCGACGACGCAGAGAGCAGCGGGGTTCGCCCGCTCTTCGTCCGTACGAGCGACGAACGCTTTGATGGTTGGGATCGCGAACGGATTGTATCCGCGCTCACGCGAGAAACCGGGATGGCCGAAGGACTCGCCCGCGTCATCGCCCTCGAAGTGGAGGAGCAGATCGCCCAGGCCTCGGTCCAAACCCTGACCGCACCGCTGGTGCGGGAACTCGTGGACGCCAAACTCGTCGAGCACGGCCTGGAAGAATACCGCCGCAAACACATGCGGCTGGGCGTGCCCCTGTTCGATGCGGAGCGGATTATCTGTGCGCCCAACCAGGGCGAAGTGGAAGGGTTTTTCGACCCCACCCGCACGGATATGGCCCTGGCTGAGCGGGTCAAGAAGGAATTCGCACTGTCCCAGGTTTATTCGCAGGAGACGGCGGACGCCCATCTCCGCGGTGACCTCCACATTCACGACCTGGGCCGGGTCGACCGGCTCCACAGCGCACACCATTCCCTGGAATACATCAAGCGCTTTGGCCTCCCCTTCGCGGCCACCGACCGTTACGTTCCGCTTCCCCTGAACGCGGAAACGCTGGTTGCCCAGGTTTCCCAATTCAACGCTGCGCTGCACCATCATTTCACGCACTGCACCACGTGGGACGCCTTCAACCTTCTGCTGGCGCCATTCCTGGCGACCGCGGACGCGCGCCAGCTTCGGCAGCTCGCACACATGCTCGTCTTCGGGTTGTCCCAAAATGGCGCCAAGAGTCCCTGTTACGCTGACCCGCCCACCGAAATCTCCCTCGTCTGGACAGTCCCTCCGGCGCTGGCAGGCGTGGAGGCGGTCGGTCCCGGCGGGTTGCCGGCGGGGCGCCCCTACAGTGATTACCTGCCGGACGCCCGGCGCTTCGCGTGGGAACTGCTGGAGGTCTTTAAGGAGACCCGGTCCCAGCAATGCCGCGACCGCGATTGGGCGCCACTGATTCACGTGTCCGACGACTTCTTCGCGTCGCCCGGTCACGACGAGTTCCTGGCGTACGCCCTGGCGGATCCGATGCTGCGGGCGCGGCTGCGCTTTGTCTTTGACCGCAGCAGTGCCGAACCCGAAGAAGCTGCAAGCTGGCCTTGTCACCACGTCACGGCGCAAGAAATCAGCATCAATCTTCCAAGGGCCGCGTATCGCTCTGCCGACGAGAACGAACTGCTCGCGGAAATCGAGAAGACCGTTGTGCTGGCAGTCCAGGCGCACGACGAGAAACGGCGCTTTCTGGAACGTCTCCTGGCGTTCCGCGACGTGGGCGCCCTCAGCATGTTGACGTTTGCCCACGACGGCCAGCCCTACCTCAATCTCGAATCCGCCGCCTACCGCATCGGCGTGGTCGGGCTGAATGAGTGCGTGCATACCTTGCTGTCCCGCAAACTGCACACGAGCCAGAACGCCATCGAAACCGGCCTGCGGATTCTGAATCACCTGCGCTCCTTCACGGAGTCCCTTGCCGGGGCGGAAGACCTGAACGTCCAGATCGCGGCAAGTGCAATTCCCGAAGCGGCACGCCGGTTCGCGACCCTCGATCTGCACCAATTCCCGCAAAAAACACGCGAGGTCGTCAAGACCGACGCCCTGACCCACGACATCGGATACACCCCCGGCACCAGTCCGCCCGACGACCCCGTCCTCACCCCGGTCGACCGGGCTCGGCTGGAAGGCATTTTTCATACCTTGCTGGACTCCGGCGCGGAGACGCGCGTCGTCCTCGGCGACGCCGATTTCGAACCCGAGTCCGTGGCCCAATTCGTTGAGAAAGTCTTTTACCGCACTCGCGTTCGCCGCCTCGTCTTTGCACCGCTGCACGACGCCCTCGCGTAACCGCCTCGAGCGATTTTCGCGCAAGGATCAGAGTCGATCTACCCCCCAGCGATCTTTTTTTGACGATTTACGGGGGTGTACCCCAGGTCAGCGATGTTGCTCACACAGGGCGAATTTCTTCTTATTGCATTGATATAACATGGCTTATACCGGAATGCGCCCAATGCGAACGTGGAAGGGCCATGGGGTGCACCCCCTGCACCCTGACGGAGGAGGCTTCCGGCGTTCCCAAGGAGGATTGGCGGTCGTGGGTTGTGTGCGGCGGCGCGTTTCGGAGTAGTTGGCATGGGCGGAGTACTCCCTAAGGGGAAAGGCCGTGGCATTGCAGTGGAACATCGTGGCGCGGTCGTCGGAGATTCCGAAAATAGGGTGAGCGGCACGGAGAGGAATCTTCTCCTATCGCCGCGCCTTTCCGGAACGCGAACGTGCCCCGGCGCCCGCCGAGCCTTGGGGTTCACTGGTTATGGCAGCTGGTTCCGGATCGGCTGCCCCAACTACGGCTTCCAGGAACACCTTTCCGAACGGACTGGCTGTCACGTCTCCCGCCGCCAAATCGTATCCAGCGCAGAGCCGATCCGTGTTCGCCAACGCGATAAACGTCGTCTCGTCATCCATAATCTTGATGTATAGCGCCGAAACCGAAGGGACCGACTCGCCGAATTGCCAGACCACTTTCTCCCCCTCGTAGTCCTGCACAAACCACCCGAGCCCCTGTGGCAGTGTTTCGCCAGACAGAGTCTTCGCCGAAGTCCACATGACGGCGCGCCCGGCTTCGGACAGCAAGGCGCCGTCGTCCAGTGCCCGGTCGAATTTGGCCAAATCCGAGACGGACGATATTAAACCGCTGCTCGCGTTCACGCCATAGAGCGGCGTATACGCAGCGCCCAACACATCCCGGCGCGATTCTTCCAGGGCGGGATCGAGTTCCACTGGCTCGACGGGCTTGTCGCGAAGGCCCTCGAGCAATCGCTTCAAGCCCAACACGCGGTAGGCAGCGACGAGCGGGCTTTCGTTGCGCACGTCATAAGGCTTCGCAAGATCGGCCAGCACCGCGTCATATCCCGGCGCCAGTTGACCCGGCACCGTGCGTTTCATCCCTGCGGGGCCAAGGATGTATTCCACCAGGGCACTCGGATACGGAAGGCCCGACCCTTCTTCGACTACCCACGTCAGGTCGGCAAACAGGTTCGGCGCATACCGGTAGGCGTGCCCCGGCGTTCCCTGAGCGGAATTGGAGAGTACGTGCCGAATCAGCACATCGGCGGAATAGGCGGGCTCCTGCGGCGCGCTATCCGGATACCAGGAGTGCAGCCGGTAGTCCACCAGCCGGTCGTCCAGGTCGACTACCCCTTCTTCCACGAGCTTCATTACCAGAACCGCCGCCAAGGCTTCGGAGCACCCGCCCAACCGGTACGGCGTGTCGGGAGTCGCAGGGATGCGACCCTCCAGGTCGGCATAGCCATACCCCTTCGACCATATCAGCTTCCCACGATGCACGATCCCCGCTGACATGCCAATCATGCCCCGCTCCTGCACGATGCCGCCAAGCCGTTCGTCGAGTTTTGCGAGCAATGCTTCGTCCAGCGGTTCATCGGTAAGCGACAGCGGTGGTTTGGATGTTTCGGGCGTATGCTGGCAACCAGCACCCAACATGATCAAAGTCGCGAGGGCTATCGCCAGATTCGGCGCAGTAGGTCGTTGCATTGAGGCGCTCTCTTATACGAATCGGGGGAAACACGGTCAACGCATGCGACCGTTTTAATGCCCTGTAGTATAGCCAATTCCGGAGTTGTGCGGCGAGAACCAGACCCGCGGGCCTTAGCGTGCGACATTGGCTTCGGACGGCAGTATGCGCCACCAGCGGAAAATCGCGCATTGTGGTGCAGGCTTCCAGCCTGCGACGGCAGAAAATCGGCCTACCACGCGCGGAGTTCAGGCCAGATTTCGCCGATAGGCGCCTTGGGCTTGCGGCATACGGCCACGTAGAACTCCCGGCTCCCGGGGTTTGTGTGCTCCAGTGTGACCGGCGGCTTCATGTCGACATCTTCAAACACCTCTTCCAGCGATTCGCGGCGCATGTCCAGCGCGATTACGGTATCGAAAGGCCCTTCTCCGGGTCCCCACAGGTAATACGTCATGTGGCCGCTGATGGCGTTGGGAAGGCCGAAGTCATCCCCCAAGTAATCGACCATGCCCGCCAAACCGTAGTTTGGCGCAAAGATAACGGCATTCTCCCGCTCATTCTCGGGGAGGCTCTGGTAGACATCGGCTACGTGCTCGATTCGTGTCTGCCATCCGAATTGGCCGTGCAGATCTCCGGTGATTTCATAAACGTTATCGAGCGCGCCGAAGCTGAGCGCGCGAATATACCGGTCTGTCGTTTCGATAGGGAGAATCGGGAGCGCCACCGGCGCGAAAACAATGCCGCCCACCGCCAGCGCCCCGATACCAGCCGGGCGGAACCACGCGCGCCCTTTGCGCTCCGCATACGCCCCAAGGGCCACGCCGCCCGCGGCCAGGACGGCGGGATACGCCGGGGCGAGATAGTAAATCTTGCTCTTGGCTACCAGCAACAACACGAACACCGTTACCCAAATCCAGCCGAGAATTCGGTACGGCTTTCCCGCCTCCCCGCGAAACAGCCATACCAGCCCCGCGATCCAGATCGCCGCGTTGAACGGGTGCAAATACAGCAACTGACCCAGGACGAACTGGGGCAGGGAGATGCCGCTCATGACTTCCTCGTTCAAGCGCCGGATGAACTGAAGCGTGGGCCAGTCGTTCTGCATCTGCCAGACGAGATTCGGCAAGAAGATTAGCGACGCCACCACGCCCCCGGCGTACAGCCAGGGACTTAGGAAGTACTTTCGATGCGGTGTCAAGAGAAGGCCCACGACCAGCCCCACGCCAAAAAACGCCATGGTGTGCTTGTTCATGAGCCCGATACCGGCGATGGCGCCTACCCACAGCCAAAGCTTGGGATTGTCGTCCTGAATGATTCGCACGACCAGGTAGGAGCACGCAACCCAGAACACCGGTTCGAAGGACGGAATTGCGAGGATGTTCTGCGAACGCAGATAGACTGGCGCGATAATGTACGCGATGCAGGCCAGCGCCTGCGCGAACCGTCCTCCGCCCAGCCGCCGCGCCAGCAGCCCCGTGAGGAACACCGCGACCGCGCTGGCCACCGCGGGAAAGAACCGCAATCCCGTCAGCGACTGCCCAAACAGCTCGTCCGACAATCGCGCAATCCACGGCGTCAAGGGCGGATGATCGACATATCCGAACGCCAGGTGATACCCGCAGGCCAGGAAGTAGAACTCGTCGTGGTGGTACCCGTACCAGCGGTTGTAGACGAGGTGCAGCACCAGCGTGAACAGTGCAAGACCGCCGATGAGGACTAGATCGTTTCGCCGCGTCGAACTTGCCACCCCTGAATCTCTCATCATCGATTCTCCCACACGCACCCCCTCGCTGCCAACCGCTACACCAGCTTCCGGCTCCTGACAAACGTATACCTTGTCATGGCGAGCGCAGCGACCCGAACAACCTTGTACATCATGGGATGCCGTTCCGGCCAAAATGGTTGATACGAAAAAAAGCCCCGGCGACCTGCAAGGGTCCACCGGGGCCGTAAACCTATGTCGCGATGGCTATTCTTCCGCTTCCTGCAGTTTGTCGTAGAACTCGCGGAAGGAATCCCCGTGGGCGCCCTTCATGAAGGCCAGTGCCGCGCGGGGGTGTTTATTCAGCAATCCGGTAATTGCATAGGGGATCTCGTAGCCCCAGCGAAGTTCCGTCTTCATATCCGCGAAGTATTTCTGAATGAGGTCGAACACGGGCCGCGCGTCGAACTTGGGATTCTTTAGGAAGTCCACCAGCAGCTCCGTTGGGCAATTCCCCGCGGCACGGCCCATGCCGTAGATCGTGCCGTCGAGATAGTTGATCCCTTTGACGATCGATTCGATGGTGTTCGCGAAGCCGAGCTGGAGATTGTTGTGCGCGTGAATGCCCACTTCGATGCCCGATGGCTTCAAGGCTGCAAGATACTTGTCCGCCAGGTACTGGATCTGTTCGGAGTAGAAGTAGCCGAAACTGTCGACGAGGTAAACCGCCTGAAACTTCGACCCCGCCAACTGCTCCAGGGCTTCGTCGAGGTCCGGTTCGAGCACGTGGGAAACGGCCATTACGTTGCAGGTCGACTCGTAACCCAAATCCTGCACGTGCTGGCCCAAGTGAATCGCTTTGTCCACATCTTTCGCGTAGGTTGCGACGCGAACCATGGAGATGACGGAATCGGAGGCCGGCAGGAACGCGTCGTAGTCCGTGCGCCCCACGTCGCACATGATGGAGATCTTGGTCTTCTCGGTCTTGTACGCGACGTCGCGGATATCTTCTTCGTCGCAGTACCGCCAGATCCCCGACTCGGCCGGCGGAAACAACTTCTTGTCGGCCCGGTACCCCAACTCGACGTAATCGACCCCGGCAGCCACCAGCCCATCGAAAACGTCTTTGACAAGCGCCTTGTCAAACCCCCAGTTGTTCATCAATCCGCCATCGCGGATGGTGCAGTCCAGCACCTTGATTTCAGGACGATACACGGCGTGCTTCCTTTCCACGCGCTGACCAGCCGGGGGAAACTGCGCGCCGTTTTATAGTTGCTTAGTTATAGCGCATCGCGGCCAACGGGGTAAACCGAAAAACGGATGCGCTACGCGCCTTCGGAGCGCCGACGGCGCGTTCCATACCAGCCTGGGGCAACGCCCCAGGAAACGGATCCCTGAGAAAGAAAAGGGCTGAAGGCCCGAGCCAAGTGAGACCCATGCCCGGACTTCGACCGGATTTTGAATCAACCACCCGGAGCGGCAGTCATCGTGAATCGCAGTTCGCCGCCTCCAGCGATATCATCGTGGGTGAATGACCAGCCGGAAAGTTCGCGCCCGTTTAGAGATACTGATTTGACGTACAGGTTCTCCGGCGCATAGTTCTCCGCGATCACGGTTAGGCTTTTCCCGCCGCCTAAATCCAGAACCGCCTCCGGAAAAAGTGGCGCGCCGATCTCGTAGCGGGTGGTCCCCGCGATGGGATAAAAGCCGAGGGCGCTGAATACGAACCAGGCTGAGAGGGTGCCGCCATCGTCGTTGCCGTCCAGCCCGACGTAGCTGTTGCTGTATTTCTTGTCGAGAATGCGGCGGACCCATTTCTGCGTCAGGTCGGGGCGTCCTGCTGCGTTGAAGAGGTAGGCCGCGTGGAAGAAGGGTTCGTTCCCGTGCCAGTAATAGGAGCCGGGATGCCATTCGCCTACCGTGTCATTCGTCCGTTCGAAGTAGTCTTCCAACTCCTGAACAAACTGCTCTTTGCTTGGGAACAGCGACATCAATCCCTCCGGATCAAAGGGCACGCCCCAACGCCACATCATGGCGCTGCCTTCGACGAAGTCGTCCGTGTACTCGCGATCCCAGTCGGTGTAGCTCAGTACAAGGGGATCGAAGTTCTCCATGAACGCGCCGCTGGAATCCCGGGGCACGAAAAACAACCGGTTCGCGTCCCAAAGGTTGCGATAGGACTGCGCGTTCCGCGCGAAGGCCGCCGCGTCGTCATCGCGTCCCAACGCCTTCGCGAGCAGGGAAAGCGCATAGTCGCACCACGCGTACTCCAGCGTAGCCGACACGGCCTTCGACATAGTGTCCGAGGGGCAGTACCCATACTTCAGGTAATCATCGAGTCCGTCTCGCCCGCCGAAGCGCGAATCCGCGGGCTTCCCGATCAGCGCCGTATGCCGCATCTTCTCGTAAGCCGTCTCAATGTCGAACCCGCGAATGCCCTTCAGGTATGCCTCCGACACCGCGATGTCGGCCGGCGTGCCGAACATGCAGTTCGTATAGCCGCAACCCGAGGGCCATCGCGGCAAACCGCCGCCCGCTTTCGCCATCTCCACCAGGGACACCATCATATCCCGCTGCTCGTCGCGGGCGATGAGGTTGTACAGGGGGTGCACGGTCCGGAAGGAATCCCACAAGGAGAAGTCGGTGTAGTACGTCGCGCCGTCAGAAACTTCATGGACCGCACGGTCGAATCCCGTATACTCGCCGTTCACATCGTTGAAGGTGGTTGGCATCTGAAAGGCGCGGTACAAGGCCGTGTAGAAACTCCGCCGGTACCATTCGCTGCCGCCGCGGATTTGGATCCGCGTCATCTTTTCCTGCCACAGCTCTTGTGCGTTTTGGCATATCGTCTCGAAGGACCGATTGCCGGTCTCCGCCTCCAGGTTCTCACGCGCGTTGGCAATGCTCACGTACGATAATGCCAAACGAACCTCGATAGGCTGGTTCTCGCTCGTATTCGCGAATCCCAAGTCCACAGCGAGCCGGTTTCCCTGACCAGCCTTCGCGTCCTGCAAATATTCGGCGCCATTCCAGATTCCGAATGCTTCGAAAGGCCGGTCAAACGCCGCCACGAAATGCACGTCCAATCCATCGTAACGCCCGGAGAACGACCCGAACAGGCGCGCGGTCCCTTCCACTTGGCGTTGATCGGGCAGAATCCAAACCTGACCATTCTCGCAGCGCCGGTCACCCAAGGCGCTCGTCACGTCGAGTTGCAGGTGGGGCGTAGAATTCGCGGGAAAGGTATAGCGGTGCACGCCCACACGCGTCGTCGCTGTCAGTTCCACCAGGATGCCGTCTTTCGGCAGGCGCACGGCGTAATAGCCTGGGAAGGCCTTTTCTTCTCCATGCGAGAAACGCGCGAAGCGATTCTTTCCGGGCTCCCCCGGCACCAACAACAGGGTCGTTGGAAAGATCCGAAAGACGCCCCCCTCCAGCGCGTCCGCGCCGATGAGCCGCGTGTGACTGAAGCCGATGATCTTGTTATCGCCGTAGAAGTATCCGGACCGGTTGAACCCCTGCGTGTTCGTAAACAGGGACGCGGTGTCCGGCCCCAGCCGGACCATCCCGAAGGGGACCGTTGCCGCGGGCGTGTTGTGCGCGCACATCCACGACACGCCGCCCGTGCCGATGAAGGGGTCGACTTCCCAGCCTGCCCCGATCGGGTCGACCCCCGTCTGAAGCGACCCGGGCTTCTTGTGGACCACGTACTCGTACGAGCCCCAGATGATGGCGACGCCGACCGCCGGTATGGCGAGGACGATAATCAGCACCGCAATCGTCCACTTCAGAACACGCCGCAATCGATTCATCGTAGCCATTGATCCCCCGAGAAGGCACTTCCGTTCCGTCAACTTCGTGAGGGATCGTACCAGAATTTGGTGTAGAGAACTCGACATTCGTTACGTTTTTTCGTACCGGTATTTGAGGGAACATCCCCCTAAATCCCCCTTCAAAGGGGGACTTTGAGCGGTACGTTTCGCGAGTTGTTTGAGAAAGTACTCAGGGTTCGGGACACCAGCGCGTCCGCGCGTAGCCTCGGTCAGGGCGTCCCGACTGTCCCGGATTCGCCGAGCGAATCGCGTTCGGCCTCAGCCTGGATGTGCTCGAGTACGCGGCGGTGGATGGTGTGGATAATGGCGTCGGACCACAGGCGCCAGTAGGTCGCAGGACGAAGTCCGTGGCGATACCAGGTCGTGCCCTCCAATCGAGTCGTTCCGTCGGGAAGCTCGTGCAGCAGGAACTGGCCTCGCTCCGCTTCGAGATAGCCGAGAACGTGGGGCGGTTCCAGACCCTCGTAGGGACTCAGCTCTTCCAGGGCGGGCGGGTTCTCGATCACGGAGAAGGCGAGACGCCTTGGTTCGTCCCACACTTCGATGGGTTCCACGAACGCGCCTGTCGTGAACTCGCAATAGCGGACGGCGCCGACGCCGTCGCCTTC
Source organism: uncultured Nitrospiraceae bacterium (assembly GCA_964632865.1). Lineage (GTDB taxonomy): Bacteria > Hydrogenedentota > Hydrogenedentia > Hydrogenedentales > SLHB01 > JAHDWY01. The sequence continues at coordinate 9,237 of CAZWDH010000081.1, read as the reverse complement.
GATGCGCGCGCGGATAGGGTAAGCGACGCCGGTCTTGAACACCCATTCCTCCGGCGGTGCGATCTCGGAAAAGGCGACCAGCTTCGACCATACGGCCGCTGGCGGCGCGTTCACGTGCACGGATGTCGTGACTTCGTACACGGGGTCCGGAACGTCGAGCTTGCCTTCGATGCTCTGGAGGGGGAGCAGCAACGCCACCATGCTGAATGCACCGGCCGCCGGACCGCGGGGGAATCCGGACGCATTGCAGATGGCGGAGGTCAAAGCAGATCCCAACAACGCAATCACGAACACGATGGGAAATGCCATCATCAGACATATGATGCCCTCGGCCCCGGTAAACAGAACCATGATCCCATTCAGCACCAGGATGGCGATCACCGCGATCAACGATGCGCTCACTCCGCGATACCCGGCGAGCGCCCGCGCGATGGCGGCGAAGACGCCGAGTATGAAGGGGATTCCGCAGAACATGACGAACCCATAGGTCGGGTTCATTGAACTGAAATTGGGGGCGATGAACGTGCCAGTCAGTAGGTGCAGAAGAAGCACGCAGGCGGCCGATCCGCCAGCAAACACGACAATGGCTGCTCCGATCCGCCGATTGGGCGGGTCTTCGTGATAGTTGCTCATGGCGGGTGCCTCCAATCCGAACCAAGCGTTCCGCATATTCGTTTCTTTCTGTATATAGAGAAATTTATGAACGCGAGAAAGGTCGCAAACCTTGTTTCAAATTGATTTACGCCCCAGATTCCGGCTTGACCAGATTGCGGATCCGGTCTCCCATGCGGAAAAACCCCAGAAGCAGACTCCGGGGCAGCCGGTTCACGTGCTCGTACCAGGCGGTCATGGTTTCGAAGAAGCCGAGCAATTCGCCCAGGCGTGCTTGCGTGGCACGGTCTTCCTCCGGGTTGTCCTCGCATTCGCGCACGCATTCACGCAGCAGTTGGACTGTTGGGTCCACCTCGCGCCGCTTTCGCTCCGCCAGCACGATTTGGAACATCTCCCAGACATCTTTGTAGGTTTCATACCGTTCCCGGCGCTCGCCCAGCTTGGGGACGGTCCGCACAAGACCCCAAGTTTGCAATTCTTTCAGGCTGGTGCTCACGTTCGACCGAGCCACGCCCAGGGTCTCCATGATCTCGTCGGCCGTCAGTTGCCTTCCCGTGATATAGAGGAGCGCCTGAATCTGGGCCACCGTGCGGTTAATACCCCAAGTTGCGCCCATCTCGCCCCAATGGAGGATGAACTTTTCGACGACCGGGCTCAGTTCCATATCAACTTCCTTCATTAATTTCTGTCTATACAGAAATTACCATAATTCCAATCGCCTTGTCAATCTCTCCGCCGCTCGCTGCGCGAGCATGTCCTATTCGTCCTCTCGGTCCTATATGTCCCATTTCCCCCTCCGCGAGGGATTTCCGCAACCTCGCGGCAATACAATGGACAGAACTCAACGCGGGAATCGGCCATCGATGGAGTCCGAAAGCGAAGACCAGCATGAGCGCCATCTGCGGGCTGCCGTGCTTGCGGGAGACGAAACGGGGTGGCGCGCCTTGTACGAGCGCCACTTTGACGCGGTGTACCGCTACGTCTACACCCGTGTCGGACGCGATACGCACCGCGCCGAGGAGGTCGTGCAGGAATGCTGGATGGTCGCCGTACGCCGCATCCGCGACTTTGACCCGGGCCGCGGCAGTTTCGGCGACTGGCTCCGCGGGATCGCGCAGCAGATCATTTTAGGTCAACAGCGAAAGTGGGCGCGCCGCAACCGCCTGGCAGAAGAAGTGCCGACGCCGGCGTCCGCTGGTGCAACCGGCGCCGGCGGGATCGACAAGGTGAATGCGGTGCTCGCATCGCTCCCGGAACCGTATGAAACGGTCCTGCGAGCCAAGTACGCGGACCAATACACAGTCGCCGAGATCGCGCAACGCTGGGGACGAAGCGCGAAGGCGATCGAGTCGCTGCTGACGCGGGCGCGGACGGCCTTCCGCGAGGTGTGGCGGGGGACTGGCGACGAACAAACCGGCAAAGAAGGATTGGTGAGCCATGACACCTGAATCGAACCACGACAGCGAACCGCTCTTGGACGGCGAGGAACTGCCGGCGGATGCGTGGGATCGCCCTACCATTGACCCACGGTTCCGCGAAGCAGTGTTCGCCCAGACGGCGTCGGCCTTGCGTGCGCGTTCCCTGCGCCGGCGCGTGGTTACAGCGGGCGCCCTTATCGCCGCCTCCTACGCGGGAGGCATAGTCACCACGTGGATCGCCCTGCAGCCGGAGCCGGCCCCGGCGCAAATGGAATCAATGACCGCAGCGCCGACGACGACGAAGGACGCCACACCTGTCGAACCGGTCGTGACGGACGATCTTCTTCGCGATCCCGAAGGCTTGTCTCTGCTCATTGCCCAGTCGCCGGTGGAAGAGCAGGAGCAGATTCTAAAAGCCGCTGGCGATCGTTATCTCGAAGGATTCGGGGATATCGAACAAGCCATGAACTGTTACCGTCGCTTACTTGCCCTGCAACAACCCGGCGCCGGGGTTGCGATGAATCTGGATGACTCTTGGCTGCTGAAATCCATGAAGCAGGCTCGCCTGCAGGAGGACTTGAACGATGATACGACTACGTAATGTGGTGCCGACCGCGCTCGTCACGGCGCTGACATGGTCCGGCGCGTTTGCGCAAGACGAGACTCCAGCTAATCCCGAACCCAAGTCCGTCGAACAGGCACCCGCTATCGGCACCTTGCAACAGGAAGTGACGACCACGCCACTTGTCCCGGAACCCACTGAATCGCCGGACGAGAACCGTATGTTCCGCGTTCATTCGTCCATGCGTGTCCCGGAACCGAACCAGGAGGTCGATCCCGAAGTGGCGATTGCGGAGGCGCAAGTGCGCGAAGCGGAGGCCCGGCTGCGCCAGGCGCGCATCGCGGCGGCCCAACGTGAAATCGAGAAGGAGCAACTGAAACGAATCGTCGAATTGGCTCGCAAGAATGCGAAGGAACAGCAGAACCGGGCGGAGGTGGGCATAGGCACCCAGCAGGATCTCATGGAGGCCCAAGAGCGCCTGGCCCGCGCCGAAGCCGACATGGCGAAGCTCGACGCCGCATCGCAGATTATGGCCGGCCGCGGTGGGCGTGCGGGTGCTCCACTTTTTTTTGGAGGGTTCGAGCAACCCCGCTTCCCGGCGCCAAGGCCCACGCTCGGGGATGACGACTCGGCAACGGAAGTTGAGGCTCGTTTGCGAGCGCCCGTCAGCATCGAGTTCGATCAGGAGACACTGCGGAACATCGCTGGTTTCATCGGCGACTACACGGAAGTGAACATCGTCCTGGATGTAGCGATCAACGCCGCCGACGAAAAGGTCAGTATCAAGTTGAGCGACGTTCCGCTTGCGGACTGTTTGATGGCGCTCTCGGACGCCTATGGCGACCTATGTTTCGTCATTCGTGATTACGGCGTCTTCGCCACGACTACCGAGCGCGCGATGACGATTAACGCACCCACCATCCCCGCCAACGTGCCCCTCCTGGTCCCCTTCCAGGAAGCGTCCGGCCGAGGGTTCGCGGTAGGCGGGTTCGGATTCGGAGGGGCTGGAATGGCCGGCGGCGGGGGCTTCGGCATGAGCAGCGGTGCCGGCGCGGCTGCGGGCGGCTTTGGCGGCGGAGGTGGCTCGTTCGGCGGTGCGGGCTCGGCACCGGGTGGCCGAATTCGCGGAACTTTTGGCGGTGGGGGCGGTGTTGCACCCGGATCGATGCCGGGCGGGCTCGCACCCGATGCGGGAATCCCTTCCAACGATGGGGATGCGGCGTCAAAGCCGGCCAAGTCCGCCAATGGAACGGACTCGACGCAAACGCCTTGAACGCGGGTCAGGAACTTTGGGGCAAGGCGCTCCAGCCTGAAACGTGCACACCGAGATGATATCCGGCCCCTCGGCACAACGTTGCCGAGGGGCCGTTCAGTATGAACCGACTAACGTTTCCGCATGGCGCCAAGCGCGAGCAAGATCGCAGCCATCAATACAAGGGCGCTTGCGCCTCCCACCGGAACCGCTTTCCCCGGATACGATTCACCATCTCGCGGGTTGGTACCAGCGTCGCGCTCTTCGAGGTTAGTGTACGTGTCCATATCGGGATCGCCGTCCGCCCCATCCTCCCCGGCATCGCTATTGGGGTCGAAACCGCAAACGACCTCCCATCCGTCGGGAAGGAGGTCGTCGTCCGAGTCGGAATCCATGGGGTCCGTCAAGACCACGTTTACTTCATCGCCGTCGTCCAGACCATCGCCGTCCGAATCCGGTTCGCCCGGGTCCGTGCCCAGCGCGATTTCCTCGACCCCGGTGAGTCCGTCACCGTCCAAATCGTCGTTTCCGTGCGTGGGCATCAGCCCTTCTTCGGCGAACCAATAGAGCAACCATTCGGGTCGCTCCACGGCCCATACGTCGCGAATGAAGGTGTTCATAGGCTGGAACCTCACAACGCCGTTCACTTCGTCATAGAGGTCGTCAAACTGCGCCGTCACGTTGGCCGTGCCCAGGATCCCGCCGGGGCCCAGTAACGCCGTGGCACGCGCTTCCCACGCGGCCCGGAAATCGGCGTTCGCTCGAAGCGCCTGATACAATTTGGCAATCGGGGAGGTATCCCGGTTCGTGCCGGGCGCCCGCAGAAAGGTCCAGCCATCGGTCAGGTGGAAGGGGTTATCCGAATAGGATTCCACCGTGAAGTCCTCCGCGGAATCGGTCACGGAGTAGTAGCACATTTCCATGTCCCAGACGTAGAAGCGCCAGCGGCTCAGTTCCGGATCGGCGCTGCGCTCGCGGGCCATGTACCAGTTGTTTCGCGGCCAATCGAAGTTCGCGCCGTAACATTCGATGATGAGATAGTCGATGAAATTGTCAATGTCCACCATCGTCGCGATGGTCGCATAGTTCGCCGGGTTGGACAGGTCGTTGTTGGCGGCGAAGTCGTTTAGCGCAAACCACGCATCCCAGTCGCCTTCCACCAGTTCACGCCGGTCGTTTTCCGCCTCATCGGTGCCTTTGATGATATCCCAGCCCTCGTCGCTTTCGTAGGCGTGCTGAAAGAAGTCCTCGACGTAGCGCTCCACGGGATTGTAATACCCCTTGAAATAGCCGTTCAGGTAGAAGTGAATGAAGGTGCCCATGCTGGTTACGTTGCCCATCTGCGCCATGATACGACGGCTCAGTTCGTCCTTGATAAAGGGGTTGTAGGGATCGTCGGTACCCGCGCGCATGACGATGTTCTTCAGACTGGATAGATTCGCGTTTGGAATCAGGGGATACGCCAGGCGCGAATTGCCGTATTCGTCGCGGAAGTAATAGCGAAACGATATCTTATATCGGTAATCATCCCAGGGATCTTGGATGGTCGCGGCGATCCGGTATCCTTCCCGGCGTCCCTTGCTCCCGTGCACCCGGATACCGCAGTCTTCTTGAAATCCAAGCAGTTCAGGTGAAGCCGGCGCACCGGCCGGATCGAAGTACTCCAAGGAAATCGTCCGCTCCCATTCACTGCCATGCTCCAGAAAGGAATTGGAGTCGCCGGGGTTGAGGGGCTTCCACTTTCCAGATCCGTCGTAATAGCCGCCGTTGATGACCATCAAGCCGTCCGGCGCCCACAGGTGCTTTGCGGGGTCCCCGACTACGCATAAGGCAGGCAGACTCTTCTCCAAATTGCTGGCGCCGATAATGTATGTGGCGGTTGCTACCTTTGACGCGATGTGACCAGGCGCGTAGGCGATTGCGCGAATCACCGAATTCTCCGTCACGGAGATCGGCGTGGTATACAAAGTTCCGCTCACTTGGTTCGGCAGCGAACCATCCTGCGTGTAGTAGATCTCGGCTCCGGGTTCCGTTGCCGCAAGGCTCAAATTGAACGGCGCATCGTAATGGCCGTGAATATGGCTCAAGACCGGTATCGTTGCTTCATCGGCCTGGGCGGTGTCATAGGCATTGGGCGCGCCGGGTGTGGGCGTTTCCATAAATCCGTGCAGCTCTGGAGCCGGCAGCCCCGTGTCCATGCCCACCAGCCCGTAAGACACATCCGTGCGCTGTTCGCGCGCGGGATAGGCGTAGGCCACAATCGGCACGGACGGGTCCTGCACGAGCGCGATATACTCGCCGTCCGCATCGAGCTTGTAGCTGGTGTGCAATTCTCCCGGAACTGTCGTCCGATCCTTATCCGACGCGAATACGACCAGGAATCCGCCCGGTGCGATTGTCACATCCGGCAGCAGCCACTTGTCTGGCCTCGACTCATTGTCGGTCAACCCCCACCCCAACAAAGACACCGGATCGTCCGTCGCGTTATACAGCTCGATCCAGTCGGAATAGTCTCCGTCTTCGTCTTGCAGGATCGAGTCGTTCGACGCGAGGTACTCATTGACGATCACCGGAGCGCCCGGACCCAAGACAATGACGAATCCCGTCTTTGTTTCGGTCACACTGTCCGAAGCGGTATACGCAGTCAAGGACATTGTGTACTGTCCCGGCGAAGCATAGACATGGGCCGGCGTCTCGTCGGTGCTCGTTCCGCTATCGCCGAAATCCCACTCCCAGCTGACTATAGGGTCTAAGCCGGGCACGGTATCGTTCGAACAGGTCAAGGTCTCACCTTGACGGATGACGCGATGTGATACATCGAAATCGACGTCCTGGGCAGACGACGCAAATACCATCACGATCGGAAGCAGGCCCGGCATGAGCGTGCGAACTACTCGCAGACTACAAACGTACAACGCCCCGCCTGCACTGCGCCTTGAACGTGCCTTGCCGCGATGGCCCGGCAAGAAACCTAGTGAACCAAGCATGCTGATGATCTCCGCGCCACGCCTTCCACCGCTGAGCCAGAAGAACGCACCGTTCCCGTTCATGGTTATCCTGATGTTCAAAGGCTCCCACTAAAGGGTAGCAGTATTTCGCGAGAATGGGAAGAAACGATTCGTCTGGAGCACTCCCCTGGCCGTCGCCGGAAGGTCCATGATCGTTCTCTCGCGGACGGCAATGTTTGCGCGAACCGACCAGCATCGCAATCGGCGATTAATCACTTCTCGCAGGTTCCACCACTTTCGCGGTCCATGAAAACCCGGTTCGGCGCGCCGACAGGAAGAGCGCCCGGTGGGCTACTTCCCGTTCTACCCCGATTCTTTCTCCGCGCCGCAGTGTATGCAGTGCGGCAACAGCGAATGGCGGAGGCTCTGGCAGTTCGCGCAGGTTTCAAACAATTGGGCGCCGCAGCCGGGACATACATATTCCGTCTTTGTGCCTTGAGCCACGTCGGCCGCGGCGCTTCTTCTGCCCTTGCGCGAAACGACGCTTCGCATATTGTCGCCGACAATCGGGTACTGGCACATGGGGCATTTCGCGGCGTGGTACGCTTCCCTGCACCGCGCCATCATCCAACTGGCGCTGGGCTTGGTGAATTGCCGGATCAGGAACACCAGCACGGCAAGTACGGCCGCGATTGCCACCGAAAGAAAGATGTATTTGTAGTATGCCCGTGGGAAATGTTCGTGAATCACGACGATCAATAGATAGAAGATCGCCACATTGAGCGCATACATCATGGGTGCGTAGTTGCTGCCCCGCATTCGCGTAAACAACCAAGCACCGGCCAGGCTTAGAGGCAGCAGAAATCCGAGTTTGAACAGCGCCAGCCGACGGCGGTGCTTCTCCTGCAACGGACGTTCCAGTTCCGCGATTTGGACGTGAACGGCATCCAATTCCTCTTGCGTCTCGCGTTGATCGGATTTCAGTTCCTGAATCCGATCAAGCACCTCCTGCACTTGCTCTTGATTGGTCAGGAACAATTCCTGGCTGCGCGCGAACACCGCCTGCTCCTCCGGCGACAAGGACTGGCTCTGATCGAGGCTCCTGCGCCAGAGGTCGAGCAGTTGATTCAGTGTTTGCTGCGTGGCTTGCGTGCTCTGGCGCAAATAGTCGAGCCGTTCTTCCTCGACGCGAATCGCCTCGGCGGTTTCACTCATCGATTCCTGCAATCGGTCACGGTCGGCCAGCAATTCCGTATCCGGTATCCGCGGCATTTCAATGCGATCGATATCGGCAAGCACAAACAAGCCGAGCCAAATTAACAGGATCGCAAATAGAACCGAAAAGAACCATATCCCGAGCCGGAACAGCCGGGGCCCTCTCTGAATCGCCTTATTGCCCATGATGAAACCTCCCTCCCTCTCGGAACGCCCGTCACCGCGTGGTCAGGGCCTCGACCGCGTGTGTCAGTATCGTATGCGGCGTCCAAGCCGATTGTCGGAATACGGTCAATCGCCTCCTTTGCCCAATGGAAAGCATGGTTCATGCCGAATCGGCAAAAGAGCAGGAATCGCCAATCCCTTGCGAATCCATACTGCGAGGGTACCACAAAACGGCTTCCCCTGCCTACATTTCCTGCACAGACACCATACAAAGATTGGACACACCGGCACCACTGAAAGTTTATCCCGTTCCTGCGGCCGCCCGCCAAAACGCGCTACGATTCCACCGAATCAGATGGCGTGTCTGAGCCATTCGCCCCGCCAAACTCCGTGCGACCGCGCCAATCCATAGGCTTCCGGGCGAGGATCTGACTCAGGAGCGAGAGGGCGAACCAGACGCGGAGGACGCCGGAGACGGGGTGAAGCCATGGCACGGAAGGATGGAACTCGGCAATTTGTTCAATGCCTTTGTACTCTCGCACCTCTTCAACGTAAAGCACCACGCCGGCGAGAGCGAGCAGGGTGAGAACCGCGTCAAAACTCCCTGCGATGACTTGGGGAAATACGCCGGCTGCCATCAGGGGAATTGCCGCGAGTGTCGTGCTGAGGCGGAGGGCCATCATGGTTAGCGGCAGTTGGATGTGGTCGCCGAAGAAAATCCGGGTTTTGCGCAAGGTATGTTTCTTGACTTCGCCATAGCCGTGATAGAACCGGACCCGTAGAAGATCGGTGCTCCACGCGAACCCAACTCTACCGCCGATCTCCTTGATTGCGGCGGCCATCAGCGTGTCCTCGGGATGCCACTGGCCCAAGGCCCGATGGCCGCCGAAGGTTTTGTAGCTGGAGTACCGGACCAACATGAACGCACCGATTCCGACGGGAAAGGTCGTCGGATCGTTCAGACGATCCGGGTCGGCACCTTGGGCGATTCCGCGCCAGCCGGTGGGGAGGAGCAATTGTTCGGCCCAGGTCTTCGTGATGAGTCGCGGCATGCAGGTCAGGAAG
>CAZWDH010000080.1:0-24013 GCA_964632865.1 uncultured Nitrospiraceae bacterium | reverse complement strand
AGCGGCGGGTGTCCTGGATCGCCGGTGGCAGGTGGTCGTGGATGATTTCGAGCACGTGCTCAAAGCTCAGCGCCTTCCCCGCGGCCGCGGACTTCGCACGAAGTTCAGCGCGTAGCGACGCGAACGCGGCGGCGGAGTACCCCTTCGTTACGGTATCCAACGCGACGTATCGTTCTTCGCTGAGTTCGCCGTCAAGACTCTTCTCGACGAGCCATTCGAGGAACGCCTTGCGATCGTCGCCCTCCGGATCGAGCACGGGGATGATGAGATCGCCGACGCGCCCGGGTCTGCGGATATCCGGCGACAGTAAGTGGATGCGCGCGGTCATGAGCAGCCAGATGACTCGCCCCCGCAATCGTGGGTCGGACATCATGGCCTGGATCTTTCCCGTTAGCCTTCGCTCGGTATCGTGAGCCTGGGGACCGATGGACCCGAACTGCGTATCCGCTTCGTCCACGAAGATGAGCACTTTCGAGAGCGCGTCCAGCACGCGGCGCAATCGTTCGAAGATCACGTCGGTCTGACCGAACCACTGACTGCGGATGTTCTTCAACACCAGCACGACCATGTCGAGCTCCGCCGCGACGGCTTCAAAGATGAAGGTCTTGCCGCCGCCGATGGGCCCCGCCACCGCCGCGCCGGATAGCGCATCTTTTCCTTCCGAGCGGAATCGCGGCAGCAACTCTTCACCGAGGAATTTCTTCAATGCCGAAAACCCGACGACATCTTCCAGAGTATGCTCCGGTTTCTTGAACTCTACAATATCCTCACCCAACTGGCTCTGGATGTACTCCTCCACCTTCGCGACGGCCTGCGCCCGCGTCAGCGGAGCGTTCTCATGTTGCGCGCCTTTCAGCAACTGCACCAGCGCATGGATCGACAAGCCCGCCGTGAACCGCGCCAACTCGTCCTCGTCGCTCCAGAGTTGGACAGGACCCGCCTGCTTGCGCGTTTCCAGATACCACCCGATGCAATGGCGCCGCACGGTCTCGTCCGGCGCGGGAACGGGCACTTCCAGCATCTGCGGCAACCGCGCCACCCGATGGTTGATGAGCGACCGCGACTCGGTCAGCAGCACGACGCTGTCCTTGCCGTTCATAAATCCCGGATCGCTGAACCAGTCGTGACAGATGCTCACGCGATGGCGGTCCACATCGGACAGCCGCGTAATCTCCCCTTCTGGAATGATCATGTCCGCGGCTTCGATGATGACGAGGACGTTCTGCTTGAGCAGGGGCTGTCCCTTCAGTTCCGTGCGCGAGCACAGGCAGATCTGCCGCAACAATTCGAGTGCGACGGTAGGATTGCCCACCGCCGATTTCAGGTTGGCATCGTAGGAGGCCTTGATCGCCTCGTGCTCGACCGCGACCTTCGACCCCGACAACATGCGCTCGATGGCGATCTGATTCGCGTCGAGCCCGGACCGCCACTTCAGCCACGCATCGCGAATGCGATCGGCATCCGTCTGTCGCGCGAACCGGATGGGACCGTTGAGTTCGTACACGATGAGTACGACATCATCGACGTTCCAATGGGCCGTGAGAAAGTCGAGCAGCGTCACATAGTCCTGCGAACCATCGGGACGCGTCAGGCAAAACAGATCCTGAATGTTGCCAGTGAGCAAAACGCTGCGCGACTGGCCGGAATTGAGAATACGGCCCGCAGCCTTGAGAAAGGTGTATTCTGGCGCGTTCAACGCAGGTACCGGCTATTCCGGCAACGCCGTCTTGTCCGGCCCTTCCTGCTCCTTGGACGCAGCAGCCGCCTCGGTGGACTGCGCCAGCCCGATCAACTGATCGAATTCAGACGACGCCGACGTCTTGCGCGCGTATTCCAGGAACTCGGCTTCCTGCGTCTTCGTGCTCGTGCCCGCCAGTTCCTTCGTTACCTTCGCCTCCGCCTTCACCTCCTGACGAAGCTGACGCAGCCGCTGCAATTCCTCGGCCGTGCCGTCCTTCGCGATTCCCGCGATGGTTTCGGCGATCTCTTTTTCCTCGTTCGCGGTAATCAAGTCGGCAATGGTGTCCGCCGCCTCAGACTTGAGCTTGTCCACTTCCCGCAGCAACTCCTGCAACTGGAGCTTATGTTCGGATACGCGCTTGCCATACTCCTCGATATCGCTTTCGATTTCGGTAATACGCGCCTGCTTCTCTTCCAACGTCGACGTGAAATCGTTATACGCCGACAGGCACTTCAGGTAGTCCTCGTTCGTCTTGATCTCTTCCATGGACTTCCCGTCGGCCTGCATCTTTTCGACCGTCTGTTTGGCCTTCGCCAGGGCGCCCGATCGCAACCGCTCCAATCTCTCGACCTCATCGGTCAATGTGGAAATCTTGCCCATCTTCATTTCCCGCTGCGCAACGAGACTCGAGAGCGCCTGCTTGTACGTGTGGATACTGCGGGTCTTCTCCCGGACAATGTCGTCAAACTTCGCCCGCACGACCTGGGGATTCGTGTCGAGGGTTCGGCGGGCCGAGTCGATCTGCCCGGTCAACAGGTAACCAACCGCCCGAAACCATCTGCCAATCGCTCTGAACATAGCCGCGTGCCTCCTCCTCAGTCGCTCTGGAGCCAGAATGGCTCACACTACCGTCCATCCTAGCGCATCGACGCCATTATTCAGAAATCGCCAATCGGGTCAAGCCACCCAGTAGGTCGGGAATGATTCCCGACCAGCCAATTCTCAACCAACCGAGCGTAGAACGAAAGCTTCGGTCTACTCGGTGACGCCAGCAAACCTTCTTCTCTTGCCTTCTCTTGCCTTCTCTTGCTTTTACATCTTTGGCCTTCATATTAAGGCCACTTCACGACGCAGTCCCCCAGAACTCCCTGGTCGGGAATCATTCCTGACCCACTTGCAGCCAATCACACCGGTGATAGCGGCTCTCATTTGAGCCCAACCTCGCAATGGCGGGGTTCTTCTTGATGTAGTCCCGGATGCGTTCGAGTTCCTCGCCGTCGCGGACGATGTGGTCAAACGATTCCCCCTGCCATAACGTTCCAGTTCTCCCCGCGACTTCGTTGATGCGCACCGCCGCGTAGCGCTTGATTGAACCCAATAGCTTCTCGAAACGCTCCCCCTCGTGCGGCACAACAATCCAATGTACGTGGTTCGGCATGATGACGAAATCCCCACAGTGCAACCGTTCGCCGTGAAAGTATTGCAATGCGCTGTCGAGTATCGTGGCCGCATCAGGATTTCGGAGGACACAGCGGCCGTGGCACTTGTCAAGTTCCACATAGAATCGCCTTGCCTCCTCCCGTTCAAACGCCTCGCGCACGCCCTCCGGTATTCGCTCGTATCGGGTCCGCCACTCCGATTGGGGAAGAGTCTCACTGATACCATGTGAAGCCAACCACCGTCGGCGATCCTCGATCCAACTCACGAGCACTCGTTCCGGGATCGAGTCCGCCAGACGGAACGTCGTGAAGTACAGCACCCCTTCCTGCCGCCAATGCGGCAAATGCCGCCGGTAACCCGTAATGGGACGGCTCGGGTCCAAATACTGATACTCAAACTCGTCCATCTTAGTAGGTCGGGAATGAGTCCCGACCAGCCCCTTCTCGACCAACCGCGTGCAATCCCTCGACCCGAGTCCTCTCGAAAACCCAGTCTAACAAAACTATTTCGGCCAGGTCTCCGACTCCGATGCACATTCTCACTTCGCGACTCAGTCCCTCAAAACTCCCGGGTCGGGAATCATTCCCGACCTACTTGAAGCCAATCCATCCTTGTTGCCCAGTCGTTGAGATATGCCTCACGCCAGACATTCACCGTCCTGGCGCCGGGATATTTGCCTTCGGCCAATTCGGGATCGGTCGAATCAGTCCAGTACTGCGGACCGTGGTCCGTCGCTACATACCGGCCGCCCCAGTGCGTAGCGGTGGGATCGCCGGGGTCGCCGGCGAGCAGATACAGCACCGACGGCGTGTCGCCCATCTTGATGGCGTCCAGTTTTTCGACGAGGAAGTCGCCCAGCGCGCCGTGCCCACGCACGTGCTCGTCAAGGAAGGACTTGTTTCCCCAGTCCCCGTCCTGTTTGCCGCCGACGTACATGCCGCGAAACGTCGTGTCCGATTCCACCCACCACAGGTCGGGGTGTTCGCGAAACAGGTACTCGCGGGCAGCCCGGTCCATGTGCGTGTTCCACGAGCCGATGGAAAAGACACGCAGCTTTTCCTTGATCTCTGGCGCGTCGTGCACCGCCTGTGCCACGTCGGTAATCGATCCCCACACGATCACGTACAACGGCCGCGGGTCGTCCGCCTTCGCACGATCTACGATCCAACGCGATCCCTCCGTCGCCTCGCTGAATCCTGCCTCGGGCGCTGCGTCAATCGCACCCTGCTTGACCACGCCCCGCAGCGCGTCCGCCGTCGGATAGTCCCCGTGTTTGCTGAGGCTCGGATAATCCTTCTCATACGCATCGACGACAAAGTGGATATGCTCCGCCCGGCCCGCGTGCGGCGGCGAGGAAACCAGTCCTTCCACGTCGAACACGTCGGCGTACAAGAGAAAATGCACCATGGACTGATAATCGTCGTTGTCAGACCCGCCAATATCCGTCGACACGACAACGCGATACCGCTCGCCTGACAATGCGCCTCCGGCAGGTTCCATTGCGGCCTCGGCAGCGCCGGCGCTTGTCCACGCTAGCGCCAGGACAATTGAAAGTATTCGCGCAGAATTGAATAAACGAATCGCGTGATTGGCCGTCATACAAAGACAACTCCTTCTTCCTCTGGGTCCGTATCCGACACAGGCGCAAGAGACTTTCGCATTCGATCGTCATGAAAACGACCACTTCTGCTCTTCGCATTCTTTTCGAATTTTGGTCATTCGAATTTGTTTCGAATTTCGTGCTCTCGCCTCGGCATAGCCTACGGCGAAGCCAGGGTCGGATTTCGAATTTCTGTCCCGCCCTATCGTGCCATATGCCTGTCCCCTTTGCACGCGCTCCAGGCGATCAACACGATTTGTCACGCCCGTCAATGACCGGTATACTGTTCTTACTGGTCTTAGCTGGACAGCAGAGCGGATTTACTTGTCAGGAAACACTCTGCCTTATGCATGAATTGCATACCGTAACGGGCCGTTTGCGCGGCCTCGGGTTGAACGTTGCCTTATCAGTTGGCTGCTGGTTCGCGGTAGTCTTCGTCCTTCTTTCTGCCAATTCCGCCAATGCCGAAGCGCCCGCCCCGAATTCTGATGCCTTTTTCGAGACCCACGTCCGGCCCATCCTCGCGACGAAGTGCGTGAAGTGTCACGGCGAGTCCAGGCAGAAGAGCGGGCTCCGGCTCGATTCCCGCGAGGCCATGCTGCTTGGCGGCGACACCGGCGCGGCCGTGGTGCCGGGCGACCTGAACGCGAGCCTGATGGCGGAAGCCATCCGCTATGAAGGCCTGGAGATGCCGCCGGACGCACCGCTCTCGGATGCGGAAGTCGAATACCTGACTGCCTGGATCGCCGCGGGCGCCGCATGGCCCGAACACGGCGAACCCCTTCGTGAAGTGACCGATCTCATCACCGAAGCCGACCGCGCATGGTGGGCCTTTCAGCCCGTGGTCAAACCTCAGGTTCCCGCGCGCGACGGCGACACGTGGTCGCGCAACGCCATCGATCGCTTCGTCTATGCGCGGTTGCGCGATGCGGACATGACCCCCGCGCCACGCGCATCCAAAGAGAAGCTCGTGCGCCGCCTCTACTTCGACGTGGTTGGCATGCCGCCGACGCCCGCGGAAGTCGATGCCTTTGTCAATGATACCTCGCCGGATGCTTATGAAAACCTGGTCGATTCGCTGCTGGCCGATCCCCGTTACGGCGAACATTGGGCCCGCTTCTGGCTCGATCTCGTTCGCTACGCGGAGTCGGACGGATGGAACAAAGACTCGTACCGTCCGCACATCTGGCGCTACCGCGACTACGTGGTGAATTCCTTCAACGACGACAAGCCCTATCCCCGGTTCGTGCGCGAACAACTCGCGGGCGACGAGATGCCTGGCGACGATCCGGCGCAACTCGTGGCGACCGGATTCCTGCGTCTCGGCATCTACGAGTACAACCAGCGCGACGCCAAGGGCCACTGGAACGACATCATGAACGAGACCACGGATGTCGCGGGCGATGTGTTCCTCGGACTCTCCATGGCGTGCAGCCGGTGCCACGACCACAAGTTCGATCCAATCCTGCAAAAGGATTACTTCCGCTTGCGCGCCTTCTTCGAACCCATCATCTGGCGGGACGATATCGTCGGCGCGACGGAAGCGGAGCAGTCCACGTGGCAGCACCAGCAAACCGAGTGGGAAGCCGCCGCGG
Organism: uncultured Nitrospiraceae bacterium; assembly: GCA_964632865.1. GTDB lineage: Bacteria > Hydrogenedentota > Hydrogenedentia > Hydrogenedentales > SLHB01 > JAHDWY01. Next base: position 17,697 of record CAZWDH010000080.1, on the reverse strand, counting down.
CGGACATCCGCGCGCAGCTCGACGCGTTGTGCGAACCCTACTACGACCGCAAATGGGACTCGACGGTCGACAAGTTCCCGCTCGACATCCAGGACTGCTTCAACACGCCCGTCGAGGAACGCAAATCCTGGGACCACCAGATGGCCTATCTCATCGGGCGTCAGTTTGAAGAAGAGGGCGAACCCGCGCTCAAAAGCATGACGGAAGAGGACAAGGCCGCCTACGACGCGCTCCTCGTGAAGCTCGCCGAGTTTGATGATTTGAAACCGAAACCCTTGCCCGCGCTGATGACCGCCGCGGATTTCCCCGGCGAAGTGTCACCGACCGTCATTCCCGGCGACGAAACGAAGTCGCCCGTTCCGCCCGGCTTTCTCAAGGTGATGGAACCGCCCGGCGCTTCGGGCCTGGAACTCCCAGAGGTGCCGGAATCCACCGGCCGCCGCACGGCGCTCGCCGAATGGATCGCCGACCCGGACAACCCGCTCACCACGCGGGTGATCGTGAACCGCATCTGGCAGCAGCATTTCGGACAAGGCATCGTGCCCACGGCCAGCGATTTCGGCCGCCTCGGCGAGAAGCCCACGCACCCGGAACAGCTGAATTGGCTCACGGCCACCTTCGTCGAAAACGGCTGGCACTTCAAACCCATCCACAAAATGATCCTCATGTCCGCCACGTGGCAGCAGTCGGCCCTCCACCCCCGCGCCGCCGAGTATCAGGCCAAAGACCCCGGCGAGGAACTGCTCTGGCGCGCGCGCGTGCGACGCCTCAAGGCCGAGCAGATCCGCGACGCCGTCTTACTGGCCAGCGGCGAACTCGACTGCACCATCGGCGGTCCCAGTGTGGACGCAACAGAACCCCGGCGCGCGCTCTACGTCAAGGTCTTCCGCAACTCGCCGAACGAGCTCCTGCACGCCTTCGACGCCGCCGCGGGGTTGACGAGCGTGTCCCAACGCAACATCACGACGACCCCCTTGCAGGCCTTGCTGCTCATCAACGGCGAATACCCGCTCGCGCGGTCGGCCACCATGGCGGAGCGCATCGCGAACGGCGGATACGAAACCCGGGAACAGAAACTGGCGCAGACCTTCCGCCTAACCTGGGGCCGCGAACCCACCTACGCCGAGATGGTCCGCGCGCGAAGTTTCGTGCGGGAGAATGTCGATACCGCATGGCCGGACGTCGCACACGAGAAACTGACGGACCTGTGTCACGTCCTGATCAATTCCAGCGAGTTTCTGTATGTGGACTGAGCAACAAATCCGAAATCCGAATTTCGAAATCCGAAACAAATCCAAAATTCGAATGACCAAAACGCAGAAATCGAAAGAACCTAAACCAATCAAAAGAGCAGAAACGAGAAGGATGGAATGCTCCCGTGGCTTGGACTCCCCTGGCTTGGGCGTCCAACATCCCCAGCGATTGCCGCCTGGACAAGATGTGAGCCCGCGCGAACGCCAGCCCCGGAGGGGCGAAAGATGGTAGTCACGCCGCAGGCGTGATGGAGCGAGGCACGAGCGGAACCCCGGGTACGCGCGCCTGAGCAATCATCAAGCCCCGGACGGGGCGGCAGAAACGGCGCGCCGAAGATCCCGATCTGGCGCACGCAACATGGCATACGGACCAGGAGCGACAACGTGATTAACCAACCGCATCACACCATCCCGGGCACGCGCCGGGAGTTCCTGCAACGGACGGGCGCGGGATTCGGCGCGCTCGCGTTGAGCTGGCTGCTCGGTCAGGACTCCGCGCACGCCATCGCTCCCGTATGGCCGCACCACCAGCCCCGCGCGAAGAGCGTGATCTTCCTCTTCATGGAAGGCGGCCCGAGCCATCTCGATCTCCTCGATCGCAAACCGCTCCTGAACGAACTCGCCGGCAAACCGCTCCCGCCCAGTTTCGACGAACCCATCACCGCCATGGGCGAGAAAGGCGCGCCCCTCCTCGCCTCGCCCCGCGAATGGAAACAATATGGCGAAAGCGGACTTTGGGCCTCGGACTGGATTCCCAACATCGGCGAATGCCTTGACGACATCGCCGTCATTCGCTCTTGCTGGACCAACGGCATCAACCACGCCGGCGGCGTTTGCCAGATGAACACCTGCACCAACGTCGCCGGACGCCCCTCCCTCGGCGCCTGGGTGAACTACGGCCTCGGCGCGGAGAACCAGAATCTTCCTTCCTTCGTCGTGCTCTGCGACAACAAGGGCCGCCCCGTGAACGGTCCCCGCAACTGGGGCAGCGGCTTCATCCCCGCTTCCTACCAGGGCGTCCGGATCGGCGGAGGCGACGAACCCATCCCAAATCTCGCGTTGCCCGAAGGCCATTCGTCCGAACGGCAGCAAGAAAAACTCGAACTCATCAACGCCTTCAACCGCGAACACGCGGAATCGCGCATGCAACAGAGCGAACTCGAAGCCCGCATCCGCAGCTACGAACTCGCCTTTCGCATGCAAGCCGAAGCACCCACCGCCGTGGACATGGCCAACGAGTCCCCGGCCATCCAACAGTTGTACGGCATCGACCAGGAGGAGACCGCCACCTTCGGACGGAACTGCCTCCTCGCGCGACGCCTCGTCGAGCGAGGCGTACGTTTCGTCCAACTCTACAGCGGCACCGGCAGCAAGTGGGACTCCCATTCCCACATCGAAGACGAGCACGCGAAGCTCTGCCGTTCCATGGACAAACCCGTCGCAGGCCTGTTGAAGGACCTCAAGCAGCGCGGCCTCCTTGATGAAACGCTCGTGGTCTGGGGCGGAGAGTTCGGGCGCACCCCCATGAGCGAAAAGGGCGACGGCCGCGATCACAACCCCACCGGCTTCACCATGTGGATGGCCGGTGGCGGCGTTAAAGGCGGCCAGGTCATCGGCGCGACGGACGACCTCGGACTCTACGCCGTCGAGGACAAGATGCACGTCCACGACATCCATGCCTCCATCCTTTGGCTCCTCGGACTCGACAACATGCAACTCACCTACGACCACCGCGGCCGCATGGAACGCCCCACCATCAACGAAGGCGCTTTCAATCCCAAGCTCATCGGCGCATAATACGGCGAAGTGCGCATATCGCAGCGTACGGTTGGGCTTGACTTCGACAAAAACGAAGAGCCAAACGGTATTCACCCACCCCAAAAAGGAGATCGACCTATGACCAAAGCCATTGCCAACGAATTGTGGGAGGGGATCTACGGCCGGAGCCATTTTTGTAACTCCACGGTTACTGCGCAAAGGAGGGCGGGTTTTCCAACCCGCCACGCCAATGACTCATTGGTGAAATGACCTCTCCAAACGCAGTAGCCTCCGAAAACCTTCCCGGCACGCGACCGCGATCGCTTCGCCCCTGAAGCTTGGGCGAGGCGGGTTGGAAAACCCGCCCTCCTGCAAGGAGCGTTTCCGTAGTTGCTGGCTCATGAAGGTGACTCTCCTGCCTTGTGTTCCCCCTCCCACGTCCGCGTAGCCCGCATTCACCAGCCATGTCTGCACGCGTCAGACCAGGCCAACGGAACCGCACTGGATACAAGAGCATCAGGAGAGCACCGCATCATGCGTTTAGAAAACTTGGGTTGGAACGACACCTTCGACCAGCAATTTGAACCGCACCGGAGCAACGGCCTCGAACCGGCCCGCGTCACGGAAGAGCAACGGGGCCAGTACACCGTCATGAGTGCAACGGGCGAATCGCCTGCCGTGCTTTCCGGACGCCTCCGCAACGCAGTCCTCACCCGCGAAGAACTGCCCGCCGTCGGCGATTGGGTGGCACTCCGCCCCCACGGCGACGGCCACCTCGCCGTGATCGACGCCGTCTTGCCGCGCCGAAGCGCCTTCACACGCCGCGCCGCGGGCAACGTGTCCGAGGCGCAAGTCGTCGCGGCCAACGTCGATTTCGTGCTCCTGGTTTCCGGCCTCGACGGCGATTTCAACCCGCGCCGCGTCGAACGCTACGTGACCCTCGCCTGGGAAAGCGGCGCCACGCCCGTCGTGATCCTCAACAAGTCCGACCTGTGCACGGACATTCCCTCCCGCATCGCCGAAGTGGAGTCCGTTGCCCCCGGCGTGGACACCATCGCCGTCAGCGCAGTTTCCGGCGAAGGCCTGGACGCCCTTCGCGCCCTCATGAAACCCGGCCGCACCCTCGCCCTGCTCGGCTCCTCCGGCGTAGGAAAGTCGACCCTCGTCAACGCCTTGCTCGGCGAAGGCCGCCAACGCACCAGCGCGGTCCGCGAAGACGACAGCCGCGGCCGCCACACCACCACCTACCGCGAACTCATCCTCGCCCCAGGCGGCGGCATGGTCATCGACACCCCCGGCATGCGCGAACTCCAACTTCTCGCCGACGAAGATTCCCTGGACCGCGCCTTCGACGACGTGGCGCAACTCGCCGTAGAATGCAAGTTCCGCGACTGCACCCACGAATCCGAACCCGGCTGCGCCGTCCGCGCCGCCGTGGACGACGGCCGCCTCGCGCCCGACCGCTGGGAAAGCTTTTTAAAGCTTCGCCGCGAACTCAACTACCTCGCCCGCAAACAAGACCGCCACCTCCAAGCCCAGGAACAAGCCAAATGGAAACGAATCAGCAAAGACATCCGAAGACTGTACAAATCGAAATAGGCTTCGATCTCTGCGGCAGAACGCGAAAAGGAAAGCGCACCGAACCAAACTGGCACGAAGAACTTCCGACAATCGGCCTCTTGCTGGGAATTCAGTTTTGCTGAAAACGTTGACAGCAATTCCTTCTTTTGCGCATAATACGCTTGCTCACACGGGGGGTCACGGTATGTCCGTGTGGGTCCTGGTGAAAGTAGGATGAGGGTCATCCGGCTGGTCTGTGACGCGACGCCGTCCCGTCTGTTCCGGCGGCCAACGTCGTAGCGAGTCGGTATCCCTCAAGATTCCTGTGTTATGGCGAGACCCCCCGAATGCTGCTGACGACAAGTCAAACCTGCGGCTGCGGACGCACTTTCGAAGTCCCCGGAGAGCTTTCCCGAACTACGGTGATGTGCCCAGCCTGCACTCGCCTTCTGTTCGTGCCGGACAAGGCGCTCGCGGCGACCAAGCCTTTGAGCTCGAATCCCTTCGATGCCGTTTACCGACCAGACGGACTTTTTGTCCTGGACTGGACCGTTGGCGACGTGTATCTGGATGTTTATGAAGTCCGCGCGCTTCTCGGTGAAGGCGGTATGGGGAAGGTCTACCGCGTCTATCATCGTTTATGGGATCTTGAGATTGCGGTCAAATGCCCTAGTCCCAAGATTCTTGCCTACCACGGAGGCATTGAGTACTTCGAGCGTGAATGCAATACCTGGGTAAATCTGGGGCTGCATCCTCATCTGGCGACTTGTTACTACGTGCGCCGCGTCAGTGGCGCACCACGCATCTTCACTGAGTATGTCGACAGTGGCGATCTGTTGAATTGGATCAATGACGGACGCTTGTATGCCGGCAGCGATGAGGATGCTCTGAGCCGAATCGTGTGCATCGCGCTTCAGTGCGCGTGGGCCCTCGACTACGCCCATGACCAGGAAATAATCCATCGTGATGTTAAACCTTCTAACATCCTGTTGACGAGAGATGGCGTCGCGAAAGTCACCGATTTTGGGTTGGCAAAGTCTCTGCGATCAAGCGCGCGGGAAGTCCGTGCCGTTCCCTCCAGCCACTCCGGCATGACCCCGGCCTACTGTTCACCGGAGCAATTCCACGGCGAAGCGCTCTCTCCCGCTAGTGATATGTGGAGTTGGGCAGTGACGGTTCTCCAAATGTTTACGCGGCGGATTACGTGGTCCAACGGCCCTGACGCGCGGAGTGCCATTGCGCAGAAGGATCTCCTGCTTACGGGGGATGGAGTCGCACCCGCAATGCCGGAATCGGTGTGGGAATTGCTTAATCACACGCTCCAGCAACGTCCTGACGATCGTCCCTCATCGTGGTCCGAAATCGCCGAATGGCTGGCACGTGTGCATGAAAAGGCCCTGGGGCGGCCCGTTCCCTGTCCTGAGCCGGCGCAAGCAATACCACGCGCTGAAAACCTGAACAACCGAGCGGTTTCACTCGAGGACCTGGGCGAGGCAGCGCACGCAGAATCGAAATGGAGTGAAGCTCTGCGTATTGCTCCCAACCACCCGGAATCAGCATTTAACTTTGCGCTTCAGCAGTGGCGTTCCGCTCGGATTACCGACGAAGACGCCCTTCAATCGGTGCGGAGCCTGGGCGCTAGTACACCTGATCTGGTTGAAATGCTGGCTGAGATACATCTTGAGCGGGGCGATTGCGGGTCAGCGCTGGCGCTGCTTGAGTCGGAGGGTTCCACTTCGCCGCTTGCCGGAGTGGCTAAGAATTGCTTCGATTCTTCGCGTCGCATTCGCTACCGGTTGCCCGTCCATGCAGACGCCATCAATGGCATCCGCGCGAGTCGAGTCGAAAACCTGCTAATTACGTTAAGTTCCGACAATGCTATCCGTATAGCTTATCTTGATTCAGGCAGGGAGATCCGCACCCTCGCCGGTCACACCAGTTCAATCGAACAGTTTCGAATAGACGACGACGTTCAGGTCATCGTTTCGGGTGCCCGCGACCGAACGATACGACTTTGGGATGTAGGTACTGGGGAGTGTGTGTTCACGTGCCGGGCGGACTGGGACCAGATTCACGCAGTGGCATTCGGAGATGAATCCGCATCTATTCTGGTCGCCGCGGACGAGAATCGAATCTACCGTCTGGATAAGTCCACCGGTCAAGTCATGGGGGTGTGTCAAGGTCCGAATGGTTATGTCATTCTGATCGCGCTTTCTGCGGACGGTCGTCGCGCCATATCCGTACAAGACACGGGTGTTCTTCATGTGTGGGATACCGGCAGCGGCAGAGTCGAACGGTCACTCCATCTACCGTCATCCGAGATTACCTGCGTGTCCTTTGACCACAGTGGAGAATGGGTCGCGGCAGGGACAGCAGACGGGCGAATCATTTGCTGGAATCATCATGGCGGCGAACCACCCGTCGAATTGGCTGGTCATCGGGGCGTCGTGCACTCCGCCGTTTTCACACGAGATCTCACGCACCTCGTGTCGGCAGGCGACGACGGTACTTGTCGTTTATGGGAAATTGAAAGTCGACGCTGCTTGACCACCCTGTCCGAAGGTGGGGCGGCGATTTACGCGGTGGCAGCTTCGGAAGATGGTGCGGTAGCCGTGACGGGAGACAAATCAGGGGTTGTCGCGGTTTGGGAACTGAACGCTGGCGTGGTCTACCGGGCCGCACCATTCCGGCTTTCGCGTGGAACGAGCGCGGAAGCTGGCGTCGTTCAAGAGGAATCGTTTCGACTAGCAATGAACCGCGCATCCAGCCTCCTCGCGGCGGGAGATGATGTGGCCGCGATGGACGCCTTGATTTCTCTCCGGAATGAATGTGATGGAGGGTCTCGAAAGGACGCGTTGGTGTTGTGGACGCGGCTGTACCGAGTTTGTGCCAAGAACCGGTTTCGCGGACCCTGGCGCATGACAACGTTTCGGTGCAATGGTGGACCCGTGAGAAGTGTGGCTTGGAATGAGGACAACACCGCCCTGTACTCGGTCGATCAAGCCGGATTCCTGAAATGTTGGGACCTTGCCGCGGATAGTTTGCGCTATGAAGTTCAAGCACACATGGGGCCGGCGCTCGATGTCGCGTGTGGTGGTGCGACCAGCCAAGTCGTTACCGGAGGCCAGGACCGGGTGGTTCAGAGCTGGGACGGCGAGACCGGTAGAGCGCTCCTGACGATGGAAGGCCATGCCGCACCGGTGACTTCCGTTCAGGTCAGCCCATGCGGAAATTTTGCTATCTCATCGGGCTGGGATCTGCGTTTGTGGAACCTGAATCTTGGAAGCCTGCTGGACGCTCTGGAAAACTCAAGAATAAACGTTTCCATCGTCCGTTGGAATGCCGATGGGCAGTCTTTTCTGACGGCCGGAGGCGAATCCCTTCAGCAAAGACACGCGCGCACCTTGGAAAATATTGGCGAATTCGCTTTTCGTCCGCACATGGTGGAGGCAATTGAGGTCACAGCGGATAGCCGCTATGCGATTGTCGGTTGCAACCGACTGGCAGCACAAGGCAGTGCAGTGCATGTATTGGAATTGAAATCGGGACGTCGCGTGCAAGTCACGGAGAGCGATTCCAGCCGAATTCGGAGTGTGAAAGCAACCGGCGACGGACGTTTTTGGGCCTCCCTATACGAGAGTGGGCGTACCGAAGTTCACGCGATGGAAACCGGTGAATGCTGCGGCGAGTTTCAAGCCTCGCATGCGCACGCAATCACCGCAGCCCTCGCCCGCGACGGCTCGATGATGGCCGTCGGTTGTGCCGACGGGGCGATAGAAGTATGGGGACTTGATTGGGAGCTGACATGTGAACGACCGAATGATTGGGAGACTCGAGTCCAGCCATACATCGCCTGCGGTTTGCGATCTATTGATCACGGGATGCGAGCGGACGCGTCCCAACTTTCGCGGTTTGCCGGCTATCTCGCAAGAATGACGGCTCGTATGTCGGCACGGGAAAAAGAGCAGGTCCAGACGCTGTTGTCGCAGGCCGGATACGGCTGGTTATCGCCTGAACAGCTTGATCGGGCAATTCGGAATTGCCGGGCGGGGCTCGATTAGGAACTGTTCGCCCGGCAGGCGAGGACCACGGTGAATTCAGCCAGATGGTGACATCGACATGGGCATCTTAGAAGCGGACTTCTATGAGGAAAAGGACCCGGAACGCCTGCGTCGCGAACAGGTCATATTAGACGTCGCGCGTGCAGCCATCTCCGAAAGTATCCGGGGATTTCATTTCGGCCAATACGAAGACGACGTCCAGATGCTTCGCCGATTGCACAGCCGGGTGCAGGTGTTAAAAAACCAGGGCCCGCTCCAAGGGAATAATGCGTTAAACAAAGCTCGCGAAGAGCGGTTGAATCTGGCGCGCTACATTGTCGAACTTATCGTCGATACCGAGCAGACGGTTTTTCCCGACGCATTAAGCGCGGCCCTGGCACGTTATCGCGCTACGAGTCGTCCTCACACCGAGAGTTCCAATGAAAGCAGTTCCTCCTTTCAAGATGATCTCGCCGACCACAGCGACAATCATGGGGAAGCCGAAGGAGGGCCAGCCGCTTCCGGAGACCGGACTGGAGTTCGAATTCATGGACTGGAAGCCATCCCGGCCTGCGGCGCACCCCTTCCGGCAATTGGAATGCGAAAGCTGCCGACGACCTTGTATGAGCGGGCAAAGGACCAAGTCGACAACGCCGATTACTGGTATGCCGAGAATCGACGAGTGGCAATTCTAGTCGCGGGTGCGGTCGCATTCATTCTGTTGATTGCGAATTTCATTGCGATAATGTACGTATCCCGCTTTGAAACGGATTTTGTGCCTCCCGAGCATTTTGTCGCATCCGCTGCATTGAATGATGCACAGGCAGCCGCTTCGCCGGGCATGGCTACCGCGCCAGTTCTCACAACCTCCGGCGAACGTTCAAAAAATCGAACCTATCTCTTGATTCATGTTCCTGTCTTGGCGTTGTTGGCGGGACTTCTGGCGGGCGTGTTCTTTCGGTCCCATCTGTCAAGGCTGGAATTCAGCCGTCGCTACTCGCTGCGAATGGTGAAGGCCATACTGGTTCCCGTTGATGTAAGTGTCGAGCGCAGCCTGAGACCGTTTACCAGCCTGCGGTTCCACGTAGAATCTCCCAGCGAGGGTTCACAAAAGCCCACGACACGCCTTGAGCGGCGAATCCGCATTGCACAAGTAGCCGCGATGGCCTTGCTGGCATCCGTTCTGGCACTGCCACCGGTAGTACAAGCCGTATGGCAGCCGGAGGCTGGAATCATGGTCGAAGACGCGGCCAGCGGTACGTCTGCAAGCACGGAAAATATCTCGAGCGAAGACTCCAACGAGCACTTTCAGAATCAGGTTCGAGCTCAATATACACGACTAACCGTAATCCTTACATTCATAATCCTCATGCTGATTGTGGTTTATGTCATGCGGAGATTGCATCACGCGAGTCGCAGCTACATTCAAGGGTTTGATCCGGTCGTCTCCAGAACGACAGCTTCCGGCGGAGTCCCAGCCGAGCCCAAGCCTTGGACTCGAGAGCATTCAGGCGCCGATTACGCCATCGACCACGAGAACCCTGATGGTGCCAAAGCAAAAAAAGTCGCCGATAACGCCAAGGAAATGACCCTCGCAAAGCAATTCAAGATCGAAGTCATGATTGGTTGGTACCGCTTCTTCAATAAATGGCGCATTTTGCGATTCTCAGTTGCGTTGTTGGACAACACGCTTCGCTTCATGGGAGTGATCGTATTTGGAGCGCTCCTGCTATTGAGTGTGGTCATGCCCTTATTCGTGTTGTCGATCTTTCAGGAAAGTGGTGGAGCTTCGGCCAGCGGAATCCAGTCTTTGGCGCGGGAGTATTTTCCGGAAATCTACCCGGAAGAAATGAATGAAGTGGGTGAAACTTCCGACCCGGACGCGCCCGCAGCGCAAATGGAAAACAGTGCGGAAGACGGACGTCTTACCTTGGAAGTTAGGGCCGCGCAACACCACGAACCCGGGAATCCATGGGCACTGCCGTATGCCCTAGTGTTGGCAGCAATCGTCATGATTAATCTACTCCTGCTTGGACTTCGGCTTCTTGCGCGGAAGAAAGCGCGAGGCCACGTGACAGGAACAAATTGGAGGTTGACAGCCGAGATTTCCTTCTCGTCACTGATCATCATCCTCGCACTCTGGCTCTGGGACGCGAGTCCAGGTTATGCCACGACAAAAGACCTAAATGCCGAACAACACCCCCTTGCTTATCGCGAGCCGGCTGTATTGACCCGTGTTCAGCGACTGACCGAAGAAAAGATCTTCACGCAGTTCTTTCTTCCCGAGTCGACATTCGCCAACATATGGCACGTCGATGCCAAGAGTCCCGGTCCTGTTCACGATGGCCGTTCGTGGGATTCGGCGTTTCGAACCTTGGAAGAGGGTGTGGTGGCGGCAGCACTTTCCGGCGGCGGTGAGATTTGGGTCGGGCAAGGTTCGTATCGTCCCATACTATTTAGCACCGATCGGGACCAATCCATACTTGTTTTTGGAATACCCGACGATGTTCACGTATTCGGTGGGTTCGCGGGAGCCATCGACGGAGGTTACGAGACCTCCCGTCTTGAGCGTAACTGGAAGACACAACCCACTGTTTTGGACTTGCGGAAGGCCGACGCCGATAACCGGGCCGTCTGCTTATGGGGTTCCGGACGTTGGACGGTCGACGGGCTCGTTGTGGTCGGCGGCGGCATACTCGGCGACTCGGCCACGTCCCGGCTTGGCAGGGGTCCCCGGCTGCGAGGAGTTGTCGGAAATACGCGGTTCCTGTTTCCGGAGGAACCTATTGCGTATGTGCTCGGTGGGGATGGCGACGATATACTCTTTCACCACGCCTTTCTGATTGGCTCCGAAGGTGTCAGTAGACTCTGGCTTCAAACTTGTTCGGAGTACCCGGGTGCATGGACTATGTTTCCAAGGGCCTCGAAGCAAACCCTCGTTCAACATTTCGCGCCGGTGCGACTTGACGCGAGGCAATCATAGAGGCATTAAGGTTGTATGGGATTAATGCGTTTCCGGCTGCGCATTACGGCGCAAGAAGACAAAGAGTGATCCGCGCAATGCAAATCGCCAGCCCGCATAAGATGCGAATTATCATTCTCGCGCGCGCCACCAACGTGTGCGGATACGTGTTCCGCTTACAGGTAGCTCATTTTATCGCGGGAATTCGTCCGTCGCGGGTTCCGTTCCGGTTTGGAGAGTTCGCATGGCACGACTTCTGAACTGGACGATCATTCGGGGCGAAACACCGGTAGAGGCAGATGTCAATCCGGCACAGCCCGGTTTGCAGAACGGCTTGGAAGAGTGTCTGAATCGTGCCAAGCGGGGCGACGCGCAGGCCCAGTTCGAACTCGGATCACGCTACTTTCGAGGGGATGGGGTTCCTCAAGATTACGGAGAAGCTGCGCGGTGGTATCGGCATGCCTCTGAACAAGGAAATCCGAGGGCGCAATTCAGCCTTGGCGCGCAGCATTACTTCGGACAAGGTGTTCAACAGGACTACACGGCAGCGGCGGCTTGGTTCCGGAAAGCAGCCGAGCAAAACGACTGCAGAGCCCAGTACAACCTTGGGGCCATGTATTACCACGGGCACGGTATTCCCACAAACTTTTCCGAAGCGGCGACTTGGCTCGAACGCGCGGCGAAACAGGGCGAAGCGCGGGCTCAACTGGTAATGGCCACGCTCTGCCACTTTGGGCAAGGTATCCCGCAGGACTACGTTCAGGCTGCAAAGTGGTATCAAGCTGCAGCCGTGCAGAACGATGCGAATGCCCAATTCGGCCTCGGACTTTTGTATTACGGAGGGAAGGGCCTGCCGCGCGATTACACGGAAGCTTTTGCTTGGTACTTGAAGGCCGCCTACCAAGGCATGTCCAAAGCCCAGCTTAACATCGGTGTTATGTACCACCGCGGTCAGGGCGTGGCTCAAGATTTCGGCGAGGCTGCGAAGTGGTACTCCAAGGCTGCCGAACAAGGAAATGTGCTGGCGCAACATAATCTCGGATCGTTGCACCGCCGAGGGCAAGGCATCCCCCGCAACTACTCCATGGCGGTACAATGGTACCGCAAAGCCGCCGATCAGGGATATGCCCCCGCACAATTCAATCTTGGTTCTCTATACTTTCGAGGGCAAGGCGTCAATCAAGATTATGGAGAAGCACTTGGCTGGTTCCGTAAAGCCGCCGATCAGGGCGACGTAAAGGCCCTGCATTTCGTTGGTTATATGTATCATCGCGGCAAAGGACTGCCGCAAAACTTCTCGGAAGCCATCAAATGGTATCGACAAGCCGCGAAGAAGGGCCATGCCAAGGCTCACTGCAATCTCGGAATGATGCACGAGTGCGGCGAGGGATTTGAGGTCGATTACGGCAAGGCGATGAATCTATATCAGAAGGCCACTGACCAGGGGTTGGCGGAAGCCTTCTATCGCGTTGGCTCATTGCATGCGCAGGGGAGAGGTGTGCAGCAGAACCGCGCGGAAGCGATGAAGTGGTATCAAATCGCCGCACAACAGGGGTTTCCCGTCGCACAACTTGAAATCGCAGAAGCTCATCTTTCGGGAAACGGCGTGCCAAAGAACAGCCTGGAAGCCGCAAAATGGTTACGCAAAGCTGCTGAGCAGGGACTTGCGGGGGCGCAACACAAGCTAGGGCGATCATACAGGAAAGGGGTTGGTATTCCGCAGGATTATGTGCAGGCAGCGAAATGGTTTCGAAGAGCCGCGGAACAAGGTCTCGCTGAGGCACAATTCGAACTGGGACGTTTGTACACAAAAGGGGCGGGCATTCCGCAGGATTACGCGCAGGCGGCCAAATGGTTTGAGCAAGCCGCGGCAAAAGGCGATCATCGCGCCTGTTACCACCTTGGTCTCATTTACTCCGACGGGTTGGGGGTCTCCCAGGATTATGCCGTCGCCATGGATTGGCTCCGCAAGGCTGCGGAACAAGGAATCCCACAAGCGCAACGAAGGCTCGGCATCCTCCATCGCGACGGAACCGGCGTGCTCCAGGATTTTGTTGCGGCCTATGTCTGGTTCAACTTGGCCGCGGCCCAAGGCGATCAGGAGTCGGCAAAATCCAGAGATGCCTTGGTGCCGCTAATGACAAAGGACGCCATAGCGGAAGCGCAACGACAGTGCGCCGAGTACACAAAGCTCCCCGCCTCGAATGCTGCGCAAGAGTAAACCACAATCGACTTGCGCCTCATCCCGAATACGGGGAGGTTGGTTCTGATGCAGCGGCCTGAGCGCACCACCGAAACGTGATGACGGTTCACTTTGCAGCCCCGCCCGACTTCTGCTACCGTATGCCCTCAGCATGACAACGAACCCAGCTCCATACGTTTCCGTTTTGGTCCCCGTGTACAACGAGGAGGAATCCTTGCGGCCCCTGCACGCCGAATTACTCGACGCCCTGTCCGGCCTCGGCGGCCGCGGCGGCGAGATCATCCTCGTCGACGACGGCAGCGAAGACGAATCCTTCGCCATCTGCCGCGAACTCCACGAGGCCCATCCCGAGAGCACCCGCGTCATCCGCTTCCGCCGCAACTACGGCCAGACCGCCGCATTGGCCGCCGGGTTTGCCGTCGCGCGCGGAGACGTCATGGTCCCCATGGACGCCGATCTCCAGAACGATCCCGCCGACATCCACGCCCTCCTCGCGAAATTGGACGAGGGCTACGACGTCGTCAGCGGGTGGCGGAAGGCCCGCCAGGACCGGCTCTTGTCGCGGCGCTTCCCGTCCATCGTCGCGAACCGTTTGATCTCCTGGAGCACCAGCGTCAAGCTCCACGACTACGGCTGCACCTTAAAAGCCTACCGCCGCGAGATTGCCGAGCACCTTCAACTCTACGGCGAGATGCACCGGTTCCTGCCCGCCCTCGCCCACTGGGCCGGCGCCCGCGTCACCGAGATCCCCATCAACCATCGCCCACGCAAGTTTGGCACTTCCAAATACGGTATCAGCCGCACGCTCCGCGTCATCCTCGACCTCCTGACCGTCAAATTCCTGCTCTCCTACTCGACCAAACCCATGCAGGTCTTCGGCCGGTTCGGCATCTATTCGCTGCTCGGCGGGTTCGCGGCAGGTACCTTGTCCGTGGTTCTCAAAGTACTCCCGCCCCACCAGGACATGACCGGCACCCCCTGGCTCTACCTCGCCATTCTGCTCATGCTCGGCGGACTTCAACTCATCGGCATGGGCCTCCTCGGCGAAATCAACGTCCGCACCTACTACGAAAGCCAGGGCAAACCCACCTACACCGTCCGAGAGACACTAGGGTTCCACCAAGTAGGTCGGGAATGATTCCAGACCAGCCCATTCTCCGCGCCCAAACCCCAAGCCAACGCCCCCGGATTCGAAGCCAAACACCGCCCTTAACCCGATAGCCTACAGAAGTTTCTGTAAATAAGGGACTGGCTCACGTCAAAGAATACGGAAGCGTGCACCACTTCGTCCTGTGCGCGAGCGGCAGGCCGTAGTCCCGAACCCCAATCCCCACGCCAGGAAACTGACTCCGATCCCTTATCCGCGACATTCGGTTAAACTCGCCTCGGCATGGCCCTCCAGCGGAGCCGGGGTCGGATTTCGGATTTGGTTGCCACGCCGTGGGCTCGGTGCCGCGCCGGGTCATAGTCGGCCTCCGGCTACTCCGTTTCGCTCAATCGCCCCGTCACGCTTGTCCCCGTGAAGACGCCGTATAGGCCGGTGCCCCAGGTCGGCTCGGCGAGAGGGCCGACGGATAGGCCGTCGAGTTTCGCGCTGCCGAGTGCGTTGCCGTCCTGCGCGATGCGGAGTTCGTCATCGGCAATGGTGAAGCGCAGTTCGGTCGCGCCGTAGGTCCAGGCCACGGGCGCGCTGAGGTGGCCGGGGACGCGCAGGTGGGTGACGGTGCCGTACTCTTTCCAGGCCTCGCTGCCGAGGTAGCCGAACTTCGGCTCCCACTCGCAGGGCCACTTGGCCGACGTGGAAACGAACAGGGTATCCTCCACCGGGACCATGCTGGTCACGCGTTGGCCCCATTGGTTGGCCACGCCGCCCAGCGCGCGGGTCTCGTCCTCGTAGGGGTGCAGCGTCGCGTTGGTCGGTTCGGGGTGGGAGAACATGCGCCGGGCGAGGGTCCAGGTGCCGGTGTCGCGATGGTACCGCCACACTTCGCCCCAGGGCCACACGCCCACGTAGAGGTCTCCGCCGTAGACCACGATGGTCTGGGCCTCGCGCGAGCTCGTGCTGACGCCTTCCATCACCGGGGGCCAGCCCTCGATCTGTGTCACCGTTTCGCCATCGAAGGAGAACAGCTCGCCGCTGGGATATTGGCCGAGCAGGAGTTGGTCGTAATACGTGAAGCCGGCGTACACCTGGTAGCTATATTCCATGCTTCCTTCGACCAGCGTGCGCCATTGGCCGTCGCGTAGCGCGTAGACGCCGCCGATGTTGGAACAGGATATCACCTGGTCGCCAAGCTGGCCGTAGGCGTAGGGAAACTCGCCGACCACCGGAACCGTCTCGACCGTCGCATTCCCAAGATCGACGAGCCCGTCACCGGGTTTCCACGGGCACGCGATCAGTTTGGAATAGCCCTCCGCGTCGCTCGTGTAGTTGCGGTACCCGCCGTCGCCGGGACGATGGATGTGGTAGAAAACAAGGTAACCCTGTGCGTAGTAGAACCCGGTGTAGTTGCCTTCGCCCGGCGCTTCGAGCACAGTTTCGCCATCGAGAACCACGGTGCTGCCGTCAAAGGACAAGAGATGCTGCCCGACGCGCGTGTCCACGCGGCTGCGGTCGGGACTCGGCTGCCACGTCGCGTCCGATTCTCGCCAGACGCGCAGGTCCGGGTCGGCGGCGTACACCTGCCCGTCGAAATCGAAGAGGTACGTGCCCGCGAGGTTGTTGGGCCGCGAGGTCCGCGTCACTTCGAGATCGCGCGTAGCATCCGTGGGACGCAAGAAGAAATGCACCGTATGCCGATCGTGCCGGAAGCGCGTGTTGTAGACGCCCGCGAATCCGGCGCCCACCACGAACTTCCCGTCGGCCGTTCGCGCCTCGAACAGGGACCCGAAGTTTTGCCCAAGATCCTCGCCGCGATCCACGTTCACGACGACTACAGTTTCGGCCATCGCGCAAGTCGCGGCGAACAACACCACAGCCAATGCAACACCAACGCGCATATTTATGACCTCTCTAATTCTGATTACGGGGACACCGGGAGCAGCACCCATTTATCATTTATCACTCCGCATTCATCATTCCGCAGGCTCGCGGTCGCGGCACCTACCGCCGGTCGGGGGCGAGGTCTACGGGCGCGTTGTTGTCGGTGTAGACCGTGCCGGTGCGGGGCGCGGCGAGCACGTCGGAGACTTGCGTCAGGCGCTGGGCGAAATTCGGCGGGATGTACTGCCCCTGCTGCTCGAGTTGGGCGACGAGTTGAGCGAAGTCCGCGGGATGGGCGAGCCAGGGCCCTTTCGGCCAGGGTGTGCCGTCGCGGGTGCGGTTCTCGGCGAGGGCCGCCTCGACGATCTTCTGCGCGACAAAAACGGTGTTGTAACTGGACTTTGCCTCGAACACGTAGACCTGCTGGAACACCTGTTCCAGGGTCGCGAGGATGCCGCGAACGATGTCGTCGTTCTGGCCGCCGTAGGTGCCCATGATGTTGTAGACGAGGCTGCCGCCGTTCTCAATGTGCTCGTAGGCCGTGCGGAAAAACTCGATAGTCGCGAGGTGATATGGCAGGTAGGCGCCGTTCGGGCCGGAACCGTAGGCGTCCATCACGATCGCGCCGTAAATGGTGCGGGTCCGTTGCAGGAAGGTGCGGCCGTCGGTCGTCACGATGCGGAGGCGCGGGTCTTCGGGCACTTCAAAAAAGCGCTTGGCGACCTTGACCACTTCCGGATCGATTTCGACGGCCTCGATTTTCACGTCGGGATAGTGACGCAAGAACACCTTGGGCCCCGTGCCCCCGCCCAGGCCTACAAACAACACGCGTTCAATGGTGGGGTCGAGCACCAAGGGCAGATGAAAATACTCGGTGTATTCAAACCCGCCCGCATAGGGATCGCGTGGCGTGTCGATCAGGTGACGAACGAAGGGGC
>CAZWDH010000079.1:20006-24108 GCA_964632865.1 uncultured Nitrospiraceae bacterium | reverse complement strand
TGACGCCGCGCTCGCTGGGAGGAAGCATGCGGCTGGTCTGGAGGGGTTCCTGCATAGGGTTGCGAACCAGGTCGATGTCTTCGCGGAAGGAATTGTCAATCTGCCATTGGATCAGATCGAGGGGCTGATCACGGAGAAACTCCACGCTCTCCGCCGCGTGAAAGTTCTCGCCGCCGAGCATCCCGAAGGTGAAGTTGAACCAGGGATTCTGATCGTGTTCGACCATGCGATACGACCACGTGAACCCCTCCATGTACAGTTCGCGCAGTTCCGAATCGGTTTCCTTCTGGAGAAGCACCGGCATGATTTCCGCCATAATCGTATCGTCGATATGGCTCCATTCGGAGCGGTTCGGCGCTTTTGGACGCCGCGCGATTTCTTTGAAGTTGTACGTATTCAGCCACTTTTCGTAGAGCCGCTGGTACTTTGCTTCGCCGGTCAGGTAATGGGTCAACTTCAGAAACGACAACATCTCGACTGCGTTGATCTGGCCCTCGACCCACCAGTCTTGATTGGTGTGCAGGATCTCCGGCGTCCATACGCCCCAGCGGGTGGGTTTGCCGTCGATGGGATCGGTGAGCGTGTAGTCATGGCGAATGACGTGGTCCATGATCGTTTTCACATGGTTCGCCACCCGTTCTTTCCGCGCGTCGTCAGCCACCAGATCGTGGTAGAAGAGGTAGCCCGCAAAGTGGCCGACGATTTCGTCGGAACTGGTATCGCCTTTCCAAAACCACTCGCCGTCGGCAGACAACCGCCACCGCTTCTCGACTGGCTTCCAGCGCGGATCGCGCACTTGCCGTTCGGCGACCTGTTGGTCGGTGAACTCCTCGTTCATGTCGGCCATGGTCTCCCAGGTCGACGGGACCACCGTACGCGCGAAGAATCCGTCCGAGTCGGTGACGATTCGAAGATACTCCAACGCTTCATACGCGCGATCGGCGTTGACCTTGGCTTGCGGGTCCTTGGTGACCGCGTAGCGCATGGACTCCATGATCACGTACAGGCTCGTGTATTCGCCGTCATTGTCGTCATCGACGGGTTCCCATACGCTGCGGTCTTCGGGATTGGGATAGCGGCATTTCTCCACAAATCCCGGCGGGCGCACGTGGCGCTCTTCCAGGCGTTTTTGGTAGTAGTCCGCTTTCTCGGCCAAGGTCATCGCGCGGCGTTTGATCGCGCTGACGCCTTTGCTGGTGCCGATCCACGCGGTGCCATCGCGGTCGAAGGCGATGGAGCGCACGTCGTCACTGAGCAGCCAGCGGCGGCTGTGACGGTGCGACCACTTACTTCCGTTATTGCGGGCGATCCACTCCGGCGAATCCTGATAGCGCGCGACGCCTTGCGTCGTGCCGGCCCAGAGCGTGCCGTCCGGCGCGAAGGCCATGCACGTCACGTTCCACCAGGGTAATCCGTCTTCGCCGATAATCTGATCTACGCAGACATCGTTTTCGAGCACGCTGATGCCGCCCCAACTGCCCACCCAGAGCCGGCCGTCCGGGGCAAATGCAATGCCGTTCACCGCGGCGGAGTACAACTCGTTCGGCTGGAAAAACCGGCGCAGGCCCTCGTCGCTCTGCTTGTACAAGCCCATATGCGTGGCGACCCAGAGATGGCCGTCGGGTCCCGTGGTCACGTCGTGCAAATTGCGCGACCAGTTGCCCTCGAGTTCGCTCCACTCGTCGTCCTTCTTCATCCACGAGCCGTTCGGCCCAAGCGCCACGACGCCACCCGGACCCGCGCCCACCACGGACACCGGCCCAACCACGTCGGCATGCTTAATTGCCTTGCCATCGGACACCGAGTAAAGGCCGTCCCACGCGGCCACCCAGACAACGGCCCCGCCGTCGGAAGGCTCGACATATACGCCGAACGCACTCCCATCGGTAACCCCTTCCTGCCGCGACCACGCGCCATCCCGCAACGACCAGAGTCCCCCACCCGTCGCGGCCCAAACTACGCCCGCCGGATCGACCGCCACCGCACGCACGTCATCCCCCGCCTGCCCCGGTTGAATCGGATACGGCTCGTGATACTCCTGGATGAACGGCGTATCGGGAATGGGCGTAGCGGCGTGGACGATACCCACGAGACTGAACGAGACAGCGAGCGCGAGAATTGCACGAATAGTCGGCACGAGTGGTTCTCCTTCCCCGTATTTTGTACGGACCGGCATTATACGGACCAGATCTCTCTCTGAGAAACGCCTTTAGGAATGCTTCGCATCTCGGCACATAGCTCCAGCTTAACGTTGTTACAGGCAACGGGGTACTGCCGAGATACTCCGAAAAAGATTGCCTGAAAACTCGCGCTATGGAACAATAAGGTTATGAGCATAGATATCGCTAAGATGTCGGTGGACGAGCGGCTTGCGCTGATTGGCGACATTTGGGACAGCCTCGATCCAGCCGATATACCACTGACCGGCGCCCAGCGTGTGGAGTTGGACCGTCGGTTGGACGATCTGGATCGCGATCCTAATCTGGGCATTCCTTGGGAGGATGTCCTTCAGCAGATTCGGAACCGCGCCAAATGAAGTGCGCGGTCATCGACCGCGCGAGTACTTGTCGCACTAGCGTCTCCGCAGCAGCCTGCCGCCGGTGCGGCGCCGGCCGCTGGAGGTCTTTTTGCTTTCGCCGGGGGGCGAGTAGAGGGAGAGCACCGGGACGGCCTTTTCCCATTCGGCGCGGGGGAGGCGACGGGCGAGGGCCCGTTCGATGGCTTCGAGGGGAAGGTGTTCGTTGGGGGAGACGAAGGTGATGGCGTCGCCCTCGGCCTCGGCGCGGGCGGTCCGGCCGATGCGGTGGATGTAGTCGTCGGCGGTGGGCGGAATATCGTAGTTAATGACGTGGCTGATGCCTTCCACGTCCAGCCCGCGCGCGGCGACGTCCGTGGCCACGAGAATGCGATATTTCCCTTTTCGGAACCCATCGAGGGCTTGTTCGCGCTGCTTTTGCGACCGGTCGCCGTGGATGGGCGCGGCTTTGAAACCTTGTTTTCGCAAGGTCTGCGCAACGCGCTCGGTGCGCTGTTTCGTGCGCAGGAATACGACGGCTGACGTAATGTCCTTCGAGCGCAGAATATCGAGCAGTAGTTCTGATTTGTGTTCGGACATGACGGTATACAAGATCTGGCGGACGGCATCCACGGGCCGGGATATGGCGCCCACGCTGACCCGTTCCGGGTTGTGCATCATTTCGCCGGTCAGCCGGTTGATCTCGTCCGGAAATGTCGCGGAGAACATCATCGTCTGCCGTTCGCGCGGGAGCTTTCGCAGGATCTTTCGGATGTCGGGCAGGAAGCCCATGTCCAACATGCGGTCTGCTTCGTCCAGGACCAGGATGGACAGTTCGTCGAAACTCAGATTCCCCCGGCCCATGTGATCCAGCAACCGCCCCGGTGTGGCGACGACGACGGCGCGACCGCGTTTGAGTTCAGTCGCTTGCCGTTCCAGGCTGACTCCGCCGTAGACGGCGACGCTGCGGATTTGCAGGGGCCTGCCGATTTCCTCGACCACCTTTTCCACCTGGACCGCCAATTCCCGCGTGGGGACCAGCACCAGCATCATGTTGCGGCGCAGTTTCTCCTGGGCCAGGCGGGTCAGGCTGGGAAGAGTAAAGGCCAGCGTCTTGCCCGTGCCGGTTTGCGCGACGCCGATCACGTCGCGGCCTGTCAACGCGATGGGAATGGCCTGAGCCTGAATTGGCGTGGGCGTCTGAATGTCCGCTTCGTGGAGAACCCGCAAACAACGGGGATCCAGGTCGAACGCGTCAAAGGGCATATATGACGGAAACCTCCGATTCCGATTGCAGCTTTGTACCATCGGACGCGCCGCAAGCGCGGGTCGCAGACGCGGGCGCGAAGTCTCCGGCGGGGAATGGGGGTTCCTCACAGGCAACCGATGGGAGCCAACATGCAGCCACCAGTATAGATCAGAGGGCATGCCTCATCACAAATCGGGGCGAGGTCTGTCGTGATGCCCCTGTTGCGCCCCGAGTTCGGTTACACGGGGAACATTAGAAGGAACACGTGCGGTCTGATTTGTGGTGTCGGCCGTGCACCCCGAGGGTGCCAACCCGTGGACCCCACACCACCAAAATAC
>CAZWDH010000079.1:0-19996 GCA_964632865.1 uncultured Nitrospiraceae bacterium | reverse complement strand
GCCACCCTGCTGGAGCAGAAGGCTGGAAGCCTGCACCACAATTGGCATGCACCCATCAACATGCACCCATCAGCATGCACCACAACTAGCCTGCGCTTGTTAGCCCGCCAGCGCTGAGGTCCGCTTCTCGATGCGCTTCCGTTCCTCGGCGTCGAGCACGGCCTTGCGCACGCGAATGGACTGAGGCGTCACCTCTACCAACTCGTCCGGGGCGATCCACTCCATGGCCGTATCCAGCGTGAGCGTGCGCGGCACGTCCAGCGCTGTCGTGTGGTCTTTTCCGGCGGCACGGTGGTTGGTAAGGGCCTTAGTCTTCGTCGGGTTGCAGGGCAAATCGCCGGGGCGGGAATTCTCGCCGATGATCATGCCCGTGTAAACGGGGTCCATCGGTTTCACGAACATGGTCCCGCGCTGTTGCAGGTTATCCAGGCTATAGCTGGTGGCGTCGCCCGTGTCCATGCTGACCATGGAGCCGCGCTGCCGTGCCACAACCTCGCCGCACCAGGGTCCGTATCCGACGAAGCGCGAGGCCATGATGCCAAGGCCGCGGGTATCGGTAAGGAAATCGTTGCGGTATCCGATGAGACCGCGCGTGGGAATCTTGAACTCGAGGCGGATCATGCCGGTGCCCGCATTGTGCATGCTGGTGAGTTCGCCCTTGCGCTTGGCGACCTTCTCGATGACGACGCCCTGGTACTCGTTCGGCACGTCGATGACCAACTCTTCCATGGGCTCCAGCAACGCGCCATGGGAATCGCGATGGGTGATGATCTCCGGCGCGGACACGCACAGTTCCATGCCTTCGCGGCGCATCTCTTCGATGAGGATGGCGAGATGCAGCTCGCCGCGACCGCTGACTTTGACGCCGTCCGCGCGGCCCAGGTCTTCGACGCGCAGGGCCACATTCACGCGCAACTCGCGGTGCAAACGATCCTTGATCTGGCGCAGGGTAACCGCGCGGCCTTCCTTGCCGGACAGGGGGCCGTTGTTGACGAGAAACAGCATGGACACCGTCGGCTCTTCGATCTCCAGCGGCGGCAAGGCCGGGTTCTCGATTTCCTCGGCGGAGAAGGTGTCGCCGATGTGAATTTCCTTGGGACCCGCGACCCAGACGATATCGCCGGCGGTCACACTGGTCACTTCAATTGCATCAAGCCCGCGCGTCACCCAAAGGTGCGTGCTCTTCTCTTCCACCGCGTCGACCACTTCCCAGCCTTCCGATTGGCAGTAGTCTTTCCACTGGGTCGTTGTGCGGATGAAATGCTTCCCCTTCTTGAGGGTGCCCTGCAGGACGCGTCCGCAGCCGACGCGGCCGATGTGGTCGCGCCAGGCGATGGTGCTGACCTGCATGAGGAAGGGCGCATCGGGATTCACGAGGGGTGGAGGCACCCGATCAATGATGGTCTCGAACAGGGGGTCCATCCCGTTTCGCTCGTCGGTCTCCAAATCGTGGACGAACCAGCCGTGGAGGCCGGAACCGTACAACACCGGAAAATCGGCTTGCTCGTCGTTGGCGCCGAGTTCGAGGAAGAGGTCGAAGGTCTTGTCCAGCGCGCCCGCCGGGTTGGCGTTGGGGCGGTCCGCCTTGTTCACAATGACAATGGGCTTGAGCCCCAGCTTGAGCGCCCGCATCAGGACGTAGCGCGTCTGCGGCATAGGGCCTTCATTCGCGTCCACGAGGAGCAGCACCGAATCGACCATGGATAGCACCCGCTCGACCTCGCCCGAGAAATCGGCGTGGCCCGGCGTATCGATGATGTTGATGCGGTAGTCCTGCCACTCGACGGTGCAGTGCTTGGCCCGGATGGTGATGCCCCGCTCCCGCTCTAACTCGTTGTTATCCATGACCCGCTCGTCCACGCGGGCGTTCTCGCGGAACGTGTGCGTAGCGCGGAAAATCGAGTCGATCAGGGTCGTTTTGCCATGATCGATATGGGCGACAATCGCCAGATTACGAATCTTGTCCGACGTGGTCATGGAATACCAGGGGCCTCTCTGCGCGAAACTGCGCTTTTTCACCAAGAACCGATGCAGTCCTCAAAAGGACAAGAGTTTACCTGAATTGTGTTAGATTCGCAATAAGAATTTTTGGATTGGGAGGCGCTGCGGGGGTTGAAGAATATGGACAGCATGGACTCTATGGACGATATGGACAGAATGAACCTATCGAACTCGTCCCGCCAGCCCCAATCCGTCCATTTTGTCCATATCGTCCATACCGTCCATCAAACTTCTAAAACACCCACGGTTCCCGATACGCCCGCGTCACGAACTGGTTGGCTTCGGGCGCGTTGGTCACCTGCATGTTTACCGCGTCCCATTCGATGGGCACGCCTGCCCGCAAGGCGACGTTGCCGAGCAGCACGAGTTCCGTGAAGGGTCCCGCGTAGTCGAAGTTGGACAGCGAGGGGTTGCCGCCTTTGCAGGCTTCGATCCAGGTGCGGTGGTGGCTGACGCCTTCGGGACGGTCCGGGTGCGCCGCTTCGTACTCCTTCTGCTTCGCCTCGGGCAACAGCCGCGGATTGCCGCCGTAAGTGCCGATGGTCAAGATTGCCTTGTCACCGATAAGGAGGGAGCCGCCATCGCTGTCGCCGAGTTTGGTGCTGGGGTCGATGCCTTCAGGCATGGCCGGCATCTTGCCGCCGTCGTGCCAGGTCAGCTTCACGGGCGGCATCTCACCGCGCGCGGGAAAATCGAAGGTGATGATGGACCACTTGGGCCCGGTTTCGTCGTTGACGCCGGAGGATTCCGCGCTCACGCGGGTCGGCATGCCCAGGTCCAGCGCCGTGTAGGGCGCGTCGAGGATGTGGCAGCCCATATCGCCGAGGGCCGCGCACCCGAAATCCCACCAGCCGCGCCACTTGTGGGGGCAATAGGCGGGATGGTAGGGCCGCACCGGGGCGGAGCCGAGCCAGAGATCCCAGTCCAGCCCTTCGGGCACGGGCGGCGTTTCGGTGGGCCGGTCAATGCCCTGGGGCCATGACGGCCGGTTGGTCCAGCAATGAACTTCGCGGACCTGACCCAGCCAGCCTTCCTCAATCATGCTTTTCAGTTGCCATACGCCGTAGAAGGAGTGACCCTGGTTGCCCATCTGCGTGGCGACGCCGGCTTCCTTGGCGAGCTGGGTCAACTTGCGGGCCTCGGGAATGTAGTGGCACATGGGCTTTTCGACGTAGACGTGGATGCCCCGTTCAATGGCCGCCTTTGCCGCGAAGTAGTGGGTGTGGTCCGGTGTGGCGATGACCACCGCCTCGATATTCTTCTGCTTGTCGAACATCTCGCGGAAGTCGGTGTACTTGGGGACATCGGCGAAGGCATTGAACACGCGCGCGGCATAGTTCGGGTCCACATCGCAGATGGCGACAATGTTCTCATGCGCCACGGATCGCAAATCCGCGCCACCCTGACCGCCGACGCCGATGGCAGCGATGTTCAGTTTCTCATTCGACGAGATTGATCGCTTGCCGCCCGTAGCGCATCCCGCGGCCATGGCGGCCGCGCCCATCAGGAAGGTACGCCGCGTAAATTGCCTGCGTTGCATGGATTCTATCCTCCGTCAAACTGCGGTTGCCCCTGTCTACGCAGAATACGCGATAGCAAAGGCGTATTGCCACAGGTCCGCCGAAGTGCTGAATCGGACGCCTTGTGGACGGAGGATAGGAGGATAGTCTGATCCTTCAGACAAAGGACCGTCCCGTTCCGCACGCCCTGTATGCCTGCGGAACGGGACCGCGAGAATGTGCCTGCCCTCTCGCATATATGGCAAACCCCGGAGCCGATCAACACGCGATCAATGGATGTTGACGAGTGTCGAACCAATTCCGGGGATGTAATCCTATTCCTGCAAGTCTTCCTCGAGACCTTCAGGCTCTTCGTCCGGCATTTGCACGTCGATATCCGGCACAGTGATTTCGCGTTCCTCAGTGTCTACATCGACATCGGGCACTTCAATCGTCTTTTCTTCCGTACCGATTTCGACTTCCGCCGGGTCTACGTCGTACTGCGGCAACTGCCCCGCTTCGGCGTCAACATCGACCTCCGGCATTTCGCCTTCGCGGGTCTGCTCAACTTCGCAACCCGTCAGCATCGGACCCATAGCCAGGGCCAACGCAAACATGAGCGTCGTCAGTAGGCTTTTCATTGCACAGCCTCCTTGGTCTTGGTTTGGTGAATTCCCGATTGCCGGGAAGTGTGCAAGCGTTGTGCCATTGCCCGGTTTGTTACCCCCGCAGCACATGACCATGCGGACGCAAAGGGGTTGGCACGCTCCCGCCAATGCTTTGCCCTATGAGATTGCTGCACAGAGGGTTGACGACGATGGTCCACCATGCTGTTCGCAAGCCCGGAGCGTGCACGTGAACCGGCATCGGACGCATCTGCGCCCCGTCCCGGCCCCCGGAATCCATCCCGCCTGCGACAAGTAGATTGGAACTTTTCTAGCCGACGAACTGTCACCCATCTACACGATGCGCACCCATCGAGTGGGTCACTCAGGACGACCGGAGATTTTGATTCAGATCTTCCCAGCGTCGCCGGCGCAGCTCCCACTCCTCCGCGGGAATCGCGTCCATGGTCCGCCGCAACCGCGCCAGGGCCTGCCGGATTCCCGGGCTGAGGGGTGCCCGACGCCGCCGGGGTGGAGGCGGTGTAAAGGGTTCCAGATCGAAGAGATACGAAGTAGCCATACCCTGCTCCTTTCCAGACAGGATTATAAACTGAATATCTATTCAGTATTTTATCGTGGCATGGCGATTTTGTCAAGGGATTTCTGATGGTGAGGAAACACGGACCGGCACGGACGACTATTAGTCAGGCATCGCCTCGCCACGGTCGCGCGTAGCGAGATACGCCCGGTGTTCGATGAGCGCGGCTGTGATGACAAACCATATCGTCCGAAGCGGGACGAAAGCGAGGGCCACCGCGCCAACGCTCGCCCATAGCGGAAGGCGGAGGACGCGCATGGCGACGATCAGCGCAATCAGAAATACGATTATTACCCCAATTTCTGCAAGTGCCCAGAACACCAGCACGTCAAGAAAACTGGGAGCGTCGAGATCTCGTGCCCAGCCCGTGGAGAACATCATGGCGACACCACTGAGGATAAAGACCAGCAGTGCAGTACCGTAGATAATTCGCGCTACTCGAAGCTGCCGCGCATCGCGCGGTAAAAGGATTTGCGCTGTCCGCTCCGACACCTTCGAATCGTTCGTCATGGACATATTCCTAAGCGAAACACGGGTAGCAATGATGGTCATCGATTCGAGTACAGGGCTACTGCAAACCAGATACCTAGCCAAATCGGCGCAAGGCCAAGCAAAGCGCCCATGGCAAGCGCTACGCAAGTAGAGTAGAAATGGACCCCGTACTTCTGTGTAGACGTAGCATTGCGGAAGCATTTAGTGAGTAGCGCAATGCAGTACCCGGTCAGACCGAGACCGGCGATGACACTGATCGTCAGGAAGACGAGTTCGGACTGTATCCCAAGTCCGATCCGATATGCACCGCCAAACAAGAACCATAGTGACCCAACCTGCATCACCACCAGAACTGCGATGGGCAGGGCTTGTTTTGCGCCGACCGTCTTCACCGCAGCACTCACATCGTCTACCCCGTAATCTTCAGCAGCCGCGCTTCGCTCTGAATCATCGACCTTACCGTGTGGTAATTGATCTTCCAGGCGTGACCCATGTAGTCCCAGAGGCGGTTGCTGTTTTCGTCGAAGAGGGGGTACCACTCGCCGACTTTGTGGTTGATGACGTGGTCCATGGTGAAGCGGTGGATGTTTTCGTAGGCGTCGATGTATTTTTCGTCGCCGAAGAGGATGTAGGCGTCGAGGAGACCGACGAGGGCCTCGGCCTGTTGCCAGAACTCCTTGTTCTTCTCGCGGGCGGGACCGTCGAAGGGACCTTCGCAGTAGATGCCGCCGTGCTTCCAGTCGATGCCGTATTTCACGGCGTGATCGAAGATCTTCTTCAGGCCCGGCTTATAGTCCTCGATATCGAGGCCGAGCACCTTGATCGTGTGGATCAGCAGCCAGGCGAATTCGATGTTGTGACCGTAGCTCGTGTTGTCCAGGGGACGGCCTTCATCCTCCTCAGCGTCGCGATCCGAACCCCAGACGTCGGCGAAGAGGATCTGCCGGAGCGGTTTCCAGTCCAGCGAGAACTGGGCGATGCCGAGGTTGTGGTCGGGGTGCATGATGTGTTTGAAGATGAGATCGACGATTTCTTTCGTGCGCTCTTTGTAGACACGCGCGCCGGTGGCTTCGTAGAGGTTCGTGAAGGCTTCCATGAGGTGCATATGCACGTCGAAGGATTTGCGGTCGCCGCCATATTTGCCGGGCCGCTTCTTGGACCAATCTTCTTCCAGGAACTCGTAGTAGCCGCCGTGGCAGTTGTCCGCCGCGAGGCATTGCAGCACCTCATACGTCTTCACCGCCCACTCGATGCCGCGATGATCGCCGGAGGCCATGCCGTATTCGCTGAGCGCGTAAATGGCGAAGGAATGGCCGTAGGTGAGTTTGCTCCGATTGATGGGCGTGCCATCCTGCTCGGCCGTCCAGTACCAGCCGCCGTGATCGTCATCCCAGCAGTGATCGAGAATGAAGTCCACCCCCTGCCGCGCAATCTTGAGGAACTCGCCTTCGCCAATCCCCGCACGATGGACAGAGGAATAGGTATAAATGCAGCGCGTCTGACACAGGTGCGTCTTGACGGTTTCGCCGGTGGGCTTGCCGTCTTTGTCCAGGTAGGTCAGGAATCCGCCGTACTCTTTGTCGACCCCGTGGGTCAGCCAGAAGGGCAACAATTCGTCACGCAGATGGTTCTGGACTTCCTGAAGAAACGCGTCGCAACGTTCAATCGTACTCACGGCAGAAGATTTCCTTACTAAAAAACGGACCCCAAGGACTTTCGTCGTCACACTCGGTTGGATGGGTAGTCTAGTGGCAGCAGAGAGATAAAGGCAAATGCTCCGTGGAGACGATCCATGAGGCGCGACATCAAACAAATATGACCGAGCTCCCAATCTCCGCAAAATCGTGAAAATCAGCACGTTACAACGTGCGCGGCCATGCGCGAAAACGGCTGGTTTCCCCCTCCACTTTTCCCGCCTCAGAAATTCAGATTCAAAGCCTTGATCTGATGCTGGTTAAGCGTCTTCCTGGCGGTCCCAAAGCGACTGCCGCCCGCGTTTACTTGCTATACTGATGAATCGGCAGTTCGCGGAGGTTGGCCCGCTTAAGCTGTAAATTCGGGAAGAGGGAGGTCGTACCATGAAAGTACCTACCGCACGCGATTGCATGTCGGTCTGGTTCGTCACGCTCCGCCCTGATATGGACGTGTACGAAGCCATCGACATCCTCGCAAGCAAACGCGCATCCGGCGCCCCCGTGCTGGACGCGAACGGCAACCTCATCGGGATCCTGACGGAAAAGGATTGTCTCCGGGTCATGTCCCATGAAGCCTACGGGCACCTCGGAGGCGGAACGGTGGCCGACTACATGTCGGAGCTGAAAGGCGTCCTGACGGCGGACATGGACTTGTTTTCCGTCGCGCGCGAATTCCTCAACACCAACTTCGCCGTGCTCCCGGTGTTGGAGGAGGGTAAACCGGTCGGCCGCATCAGCCGGCAGGACATGTTGCGCGGCATTCAATGCCTGCAACGCGAGTCCGCCCTCGAGAAGGAGCGTTACGAAGACGAGCTCAAGACGATGCAATCGCCCATGTCGATCAACGATCTGCAGCGTCTCGTCGCCTCGCAACGTCCGGAAAACCTCGCCGCATTGCTGAGCAACCGGCACGGGTAATCTACGAAGAGAACGGCCATCCTCACGCTCCTCTCCTAAAGCCAGGGACGAGGGGCGTTTCTCTTTTCCCAAGACTCAGGCACCAAATCGGGGGTTGACAAAAGCCATGTGTTGTAGTATATGTACAACAGTTAATACGAGGATGCCGCCCTTATGTACCTCCGGCTAAATCATCATAGCGGGGAACCCATCTATCAGCAGATTGTCGAGCAAGTGAAGTACCACGTTGCTTGCGGGAAGATGCAGGATGGGGAGCGGCTTCCCAGTATTCGTGCCTTGGCCGGGCAACTGAAGGTCAACCCGCGCACGATCGTGAAAGCGTACGAAGCCCTTGAAGCTGCGGGGCTTGCCGTCACGAAGCAAGGGCAGGGCGTATTTGTTACGGTGGCCCGGACGACGACTCCTGCGTCAGAGCGCCGTGCCGCGATTGCTGAGATGGCGCGACGCCTCTTCTCCGAGGCCGCGCGCATGGGGGCGCCGCCGACCGAGATTTATGACATTCTTGAGTCAACGGCTGAGAAAATGGAGTTGAAACCTTGGAAACGGTCTGTATCGAAGCGGAGCGTCTAGGAAAGCGATACGGTGCGATTTGCGCCTTGTCGGGACTGACCGTAACGATCCCGCGCGGCCGCGTCGTCGCGCTGTTGGGTCCGAACGGCGCGGGGAAAAGCACGTTCCTGAAGCTCGCGCTGGGACTGCTCGAACCGAGCGCCGGTCACCTTCGCGTCTTCGGCGAACCCGCGCGTGAGATGTCAGCGGCGGCCTGCGCGCGTATCGTGAGCATCCTGGATGGGCACGAGCCGCCGGCATGGGCCACGATGCGTATGCTGGCCGCGTTACAGGCAGAGGCGTCGACAGGCTTTGACAGAACGGCGGCGCTCGCCTTGCTCTCCAACCGGGGTATCGCTCTGAATCGCCGTTACGGCAGTCTAAGCAAAGGTCAAAAGCGATATGCGCTTACGTCGATCTGTCTGGCCGGCGATGGGGACCTGCTCCTGTTAGATGAACCGGCCGACGGTCTCGACACCGAGACGCGCCGCGAGTTGTACGACCGTATCCGTGAACGAGCGAACGAACGCGAGACGGCGGTACTACTGGCCACCCATCATATCTACGATATCGAGCGCGTTGCCGACGATGTGCTTTTGCTGTCGAAAGGCTGCTCCATCCTCTTTGACTCTCTGGAGACCCTCCGCGAGCAGATGCGGGAAATCGCAGTCCCGGCCGGTAGTTCACCGCCAAACTTGCGCTCGGATGTAGACCTGGTGCGCGTCGTCCAAGAAAGGCACGCAACCAAGTACTTTGTACGCTTGCCCGAGGGTATGCAAACCGCTCAAAGGGACACAAGTAACGGCGCGCCGGAGGAGCACAACGTGGAGCTGGAGTCCTTGTACCTCGCCCTCACACACCGAAATCAGGTGTTGCAGGAGCAGTAGGAGTACGTAGCATGAGATTGAAGCCCACTCTCGTCTGTTGGCTTATGTACGTGACGGCAGCACCGTCGACGATCGCCTTGGCAGTGGCATTGGCGTATGTGCTCATTCGGCCCGCGCCCTTCATGAGCCGCGACTTCGGAACCAGCATGCTGCCTTGGCTGTTTGTTGCGGTGCACAGCGTTGTCCTGGTAGGGATGCATGCGCGCGTTCACACGAGCGAAGTCGCCTTTCTGTACAGCAGAGGTTTTTCGAGAGACACGTTGTGGGTCAATCAGGTGATTGCCAGCACGCTCTCGGTGCTGATCGTGTGGATGGTGGCCGCATTCTGCGTCTGGATGGGACTTCGAAGTTGGGTCCAGGAACAACTCATGCAAAATCCCGAGTACCCGGTTATGGCGTCGACGGACATGCCCTTTCTGTGGCGCTATCTCGTCGGATACACCGTCGCACTGCCGACGCTTCACTACGCGTGGGTTCGCCGGAACCAACCGACGCGGGGCCAACACAGCGGCGACTACCTTACGGTTGCAATGGTCCTGGCCACGTTCACCGTGCTTGCCATGTCGCCCCATCGTGAGGGCTGGACATTGGGGGTGACCGTCGCGGGGGGCGTGACGATTGGGCTGACGCTCCTGGTTGAGGCGTGGCGGTTGCACCGTAGCCTGGAGGTGCAGCAATGATGTTCAGCGGTCTATACATCCTGCTTGGCGCGGTTGTGGTCATCGGCCTGTTGGCTCTTTGGACTCGGCACAACCGCCCGGTGCTTGCTTTCAATGCGCCGCCTCCTCCTGCCACCGCGTGCCGCGCCGAAGCGCTGATTCTCGGAGTCATTGCGGCGGTAATCCTGATCATCGGATCGACGGATTACCGTAACAACGGAATGATGAGCCGTCTCGCCGATTTGCCCTTCGAGCTGGCCTGTTTTCACGTCGGACTTCTCCTCGCCGCAATACTGTTCTCGGCGGCAGCTGTCAAGCTTGCGTCGCTGGGCTTCACGCGGGGGGCCATCATCGTGCTTGCATGCACGTTGCTTGTGTACGGTCTCTTCATCAACGGTCCTGGCCGGCCAATCAATGCTATACCCGCGGAAACTAACAGCGAGCCGGACGCACATTTGACGATTGATGTGTCGGGAATAAACATCGCCGAGGGTGTCGACCTGTGGGTAAACGGCGCGTACCTGGGAAAAACCCCGGTTCAGACCACGCTGAACGCTTTCCTGGAGAAAGTCCCTGACGTGCCGGAGATGGTGAATCGTGATTCGTATCTATATGTCTACGCAAACCGAGAGCCACTATCCTCAAGCAAGACAGGCTACTTGACGAACGCACGGTTGTTCGAGAGTCTGAACGGGGGAGACCGCCCCGAACTGGCCAGACTCGCAAAGCCACTCTACGCGACCGTCGAGTATGCCGGTGAACGCGGACTGACAACGGGTTCGGCGGGTTGGGGTCGAACCGGTTCGGGCAGCGCAATGGCTCAAGTGTCCACTTATTTCGAAGTAATATTTCCCGCGCGCCGGCATCGCCTTGAGGAACTCCTCAACCTCGCTCGACTGAACGACTTTACCGTCGACGTCGAGTGGCTCGAGGTCTTGGACGGTTTCGGAATGGACGGCTGCCTCATGTTGCGTCATCTTGGTGAAACGTCCGATGTGCTAGATTTCGACGGTGATGTCCAGGGAAACGCGGAGCGGCCACCGGAGCCGGGATTTCTGGATATACTCAGGCAGTGGGCAGCGTGGAAATACGACCTTGACACCGTTCGCGATTCGACAAGCGCGTGGTCCGCGTTCACGTGCGTCATGAACGCGGCCGACGACAGCGGCATCTACCTCTCCGAAGGTGTCGAGGGTGTCGCAGTCGAGACGTTGGCTCCTCAACTCGATCCGGAAGCGGTAATCGATCGAGCGGTCGAGATGCTCGATGCGTACGGTACCTATAACTTGCTCCACTGGCGGGCGAACGGCCAACCCGCGTTCGGCATCGTGACAAGGCCGGGAACTGTGACCCTGCAACTGGGATCCCAAGGCGGCGCGACGAATTCCTCCGCCGGAAGCGCACGAAACCCGGCACGTTTTCCGCCGAGCGCGGCGGCAGTGGCCCATGCGCTGTGGCTTATGGATCAGCGAATGGATACCGAGGGTCCGGAACCGAATCCGGTGGAATCGACAATCGCAACGAAACTCTTGCAGTGCGCTTACGGTCGATCGGGGTCGCACTTCGCTCTTCCGCTGGCAACGGAAATTGGTGGTCCCGTCGTAGCGGATTATGTGCTTCGGCACGATTGGCAGGCAAGTGTGGAGCAGAACCGGCAGCAGAATTACGGTGACGATGGCATGTCCTTGATGTTCGGCGCAACGGTGAACAAATGGTGCTACAGCCTTGCCCAACTGAATGAACCCAATGCGAGCAAGGCGCGCGTGGGTTCAAAGGACGTGTTTCTCGATTTGGCCCAGTACCTTGTCAAGAACTCGCACGGTTCCGATCCGGAGACAATGCTTGACCGGCTGGGCTACCTGTTCGATGATCTGGAAGCCGGAGAGGAAAGCCTCGCCATGCTGTTCTGGCCGGTATTGGTCGACAGTATGGAGACAGGGGGGCCTTGGGCCACCGGCATGCTCTTTCCGTATCTCCTGCGGATGGAACCGATGTCGACCTCTGAAATGTACGTGGACGCGTGGAGCTTGGTGGCGGAAGATGGGGATGCAGTCGAATTCGCGGTGATCTACCTGCGCGAACTCCAGCAATTGCCGGAAGAGAAGCGAATGCAGATTCTCAATGCCATCGGCGGTCCCGAGTCCGCACCATTTGATAAGGACGAATACGTTCGAATGAAACACGAGCTGTTTCCGGACGCGCTCTGGACGAAAAGTGTGGTCGATAGCTTGCACAATCCCGAGGGCCGCGACGTTAGCCCAAGCATGGCGCGCTGGCTGGAAAGCACGGCACCCACGCACGCGCTTGTGGGGATTCTCGCCGAAGACCCTGATCCGGAAATTCGCACCCTCGTGCTTGGGGCGTTGAGAGCCTGTCCGACCCCAGCAAACCGTACAGTGCTGGCGATGCTCTTGAACGACCCCGATCCGAAAGTTCGCGCGGCCGCACAGAAGGTACAGCGGGAACTCCAGGAACTCGCCGCTACCCCACCCAGCACCTTCGCGTCCAACGCTACGACGTTCAGCGCGACGGAAGCAGGACGTTACTTGACGACCAAGCAGGGCGAAAGGCAGGAATAGGTCAGAACCAGACTCATTTCTGAGGGCCTACGCGTTCTCCCCCGCGGCGGTGGGGTCGATGAACCAGCGCGCATTTGCGATCTGCGCGGCGGGGAGCTTTCCTTCACGGATCTTTTCGAATGCTTTCGCTTTGTCCTCGCCGCGGACGAGGAACCATCGCTCTCGCGCGGCGTTGATCAGGGGGTAGGTCATGGTGATGCGATCGGCATCCAGCGCGGGCACGGCGTTCCGTACGACGAGGCGCTTGGTTTCTTTGAGGGCCTTCGTGCCGGGGAAGAGCGATGCCGTGTGGCCGTCGCCGCCCATGCCGAGCAGAATCAAGTCCAGTTGCGGAACGGCGTGAAGGCCGATCGGCGCGTGTTCGATCAGGATGCGTTCATAATCCTCGGCCGCGCCATCCCGCTCCGCTTCAATCCGGTAGGCCGTCACGCCGTCCACCTTCGACAGGAGTTCCTTGTCCAACATGCGCCAGTTTGACTGTTTGTCGTCCGGCGGTACGCAGCGCTCGTCGACCTGAAAGATCGTGAGGCGCGACCAGGGAATCTTCTTCACATACTTCGCGGCAAGCAGCCGGTAGAGATCGCGCGGTGTGGAGCCGCCTGAGACGGCGATGTGCGGTTCTTCGATTTCGACGAGGTACTTGATAAGCGCTTTGGCGAGGGCGCGTTCCGGTTCCGGACTGATCTCCAGTTTCATGTCCATGAAAGGAACGCTCCCCTTTTATACTGTCACGACACCCTATACATCGTATGTTACTTCGTTTTGGCCACCTCGTCCAGCACGTGCAGGCACAGAGGCAGATCGTCTGTGAGGATGTAGTCGACACCGCCTTCGGCCAACGCGCGGATGGTCGGTTCGTCCTGTGCGCCGAAGTAATTGACCTTCACGCCGCCGGCATGGAGTTGCCCAACGGCTTCGCGAAGGCCCTCAGTGCCGTTGTTCTTGTGCAATTGGATGTAGTCGCAGTTTCGTTCGAGCGTGAGAGCGACGTAGGCCTGCCGGTCGCCTCCCTGGCGCGACATGTTGCAGATCCGGATCTCCGGCACCACGGCGCGGGCCTCTTCCGCTTGTTCGACGGTGCAGGCCAGGAAACACTGCTCCAGACGGCCCATCTCCTGAATCAACTGGGCGGAGGCCGCTGCCACGCCAGGCGAATTCTTAAGATGGACGTTGCACAAGATCGTCTCGGGGATAACTTCCAACGTCTCGCGCAAGGTGGGGATTCGCGTGCCAGCGAACGTCGCGGCAAACCAACTCCCCGCGTCCAGCGCGCGCAACTCTTCAAAGGTCAGATCGCTCACGGCACCCGTTCCGTCGGTCGTTCGATCCAGGGTACCGTCGTGCATGATCACCAGTTCGCCGTCCTTGGAAAGCTGCACGTCGAATTCGATCTGCTGCGCCCCCAACTTTACCGCCGATTCAAACGCGGGAATCGTGTTCTCTGGAGCGTTCTTCACGTCGCCGCGATGGGCGCACGCGCCAGTCGCGGCTACGGCGGCCTGAGCGATTAACATCATTCCACTGAGAATTGTCATCATGGTTCGCGCCACTTTCCTTCACAGCCTTCAAACAATCGCGCCGCCTCATTGGGTCCCCAGGTACCGGGACGATACAGTTCCGGCGGCGGCGCGTCTTCCCAGGAATCCGCGATCTGCGTCGCAATCTGCCACGAATAGTCGATCTCGTCGGTGCGCATAAAGAGGGTCGAATCCCCGCGCAAGGCATCGAGCAGAAGACGTTCGTAGGCCTCCGGCAACTCCTCCTGAAAGGTATGCCCGTAGTTGAAGTCCATGTCGACGGATTGGATGTTCATTTCCATACCCGGCGGCTTCGCGTTGAAGCGAAGTGAAATGGCTTCGTCCGGCTGAATGCGGAAGGCCAGCATGTTGGTCTCCGGCGTCGGCACGCCCATCTCGCGAAAGAAGTGCGTCGGCGGCTGCTTGAACTGCACGGCGATCTCCGTGACTCGCGATTTGAGCCGCTTGCCGGTGCGCAGCATGAATGGCACGCCCGCCCAACGCCAGTTGTCGATCTTGAGGCGTAACGCGACGTAGGTCTCCGTGATGGACTCCGGCGCGACGCCCTCTTCGGAGACATAGCCCGGTATGTCCTGCCCGCCCGCGTACTGACCGCGCACACACCACTCGGCGAGCGGTTCGTCGACCGGCACGGTAACCGAACTTAAGACCTTCATCTTTTCGTCGCGCGTGTGCTTGGCGCCGGGCAGGGCGGGCGGTTCCATGGCGACAAGGCAAAGAAGTTGAAGCATGTGGTTCTGCAGTACGTCGCGCAGGGCGCCCGTCTTGTCGTAGAACGCCCCGCGGCGTCCTTCCATCCCCACCGTTTCCGCCATGGTGATCTGAACGTGGTCGACGTACTTCTGGTTGAATAGGGGCTCGAAGATCGCATTGCCGAATCGAAAGGCAAAGATGTTCTGAACGGTCTCCTTGCCGAGATAGTGGTCGATGCGAAGGATTTGGTCTTCCGAGAGTACGGCGCTCAAGCGCGCGTTCAGCTCGCGCGCGGATTGCAGGTCATGACCAAAGGGTTTCTCCACAACCACGCGGGCCCACCGGTCATCACCCATGGCGTGAACCAATCCGGCTCGTCCCAGGTCTTCCACGATGGGCGCGAAAAACTCCGGCCCTACGGCGAGATAGTAGAGGCGGTGGCCGGGCGAGCCGATCTTGTTCTCGATTTCTTCCAACCGCTTCTTCAGGTTTGCGTAACCGTCGTCATCGTTAAACTCGAGTTGCTGGTAGTACAGATTGGAAACGAAGGGGTCGCAATGATCGCCCAGGTTCTCGTTGGTCCTGGAGTGCTCTTTCAGCGCCTCGCACATCTCTTGGCGGAATTCGTTGTCCGACTTGGGCCGGCGCGCCACGCCTACTACCGCGATGCGCTTCGGCAGAAACCCCGAATTCCACAAATTGTAGATGGCCGGTACAAGTTTGCGCCCGGCCAGGTCGCCGGTGGCGCCAAAAATGACGACCGTCGCCATGGCCTCTTCGGATACGCGATGGCGCGAACCGTCGGACGCTTTCGTCTTACCTTCAAAGGACGCTTTGGGTTGGCCTTTCATATCGAAACTCCAAGAATGAGGAGACACCAGGTTCGAACGCGCACTACCATAGCATAGCTGCCTTGAATCGATCCGCTTCCGAACTTCTTCCATCCGCCAGGTTTAATTCCCGTCGGAGCCGCGCGTATACTAACCTCGCTTATTCGTAATGTGGATTCACCTGCGCGCACGACGCGCAACCTGCTCTATCGGAGGCCATCATGCAGTTCAAATTTCAGGGGATCGTTCCCGCCATGCTCACGCCGTTCACCCAGGGCGGCAAATCTGTCGACTACGACAAGGCGGCCGCGCTCGCCGAATACCTCGCCAAGCAGGGCGTTCACGGCCTGTTCGTGTGCGGAACGACCGGCGAAGGCCCCTTGATGACCCTCCCTGAACGGAAGCAAATCCTGGAAACGGTCATCCAGGCCGTGGGAAAGAAAGTCAAAGTAATCGCCCATACCGGGTGTCTCGACACGGCATCGACCATTGAGCTTACCCGCCACGCCCAAGACGCAGGCGCGCACGCGGCCGGCGTCGTGGCGCCGAGTTTCTTCGGTTACGACGAGGAGTCGCTCAAACGACACTTTACCGCGGTGGCCAATTCGGCCAAGGATCTTCCCATTCTGCTCTACAACATCCCCGGCTGCGCCAAGAACGCCTTGTCACGCAGTCTCATCGTTGATCTCGCCACCAATGTCGACAACATCGTCGGCATGAAGGACAGTGGCGGCAGCATTCAGCATTTCAACGATGTGTTAACCCACGTGCCGAAAGGTTTTGTGGCTATCAACGGCGTCGACGAGTACTCCATGCAGGCTCTCGTCGCCGGGGGCAGCGGCATTGTCGCCAGCACGGCCAACGTCGTGCCGGAACTTTTCCTGTCCATCTTCAATAACGTCAAAGAGGGCAACCTCAAGAAGGCGTGGCAGAGCCAGGCGAAACTTTCGCAGGCCTGTGGGACCTTCCGCTACGGCGCCATGGTATCCCGCTACAAGGAAGGCGTCCGTCTGCGCGGATTCGACCCCGGATTCGTCCGTCCGCCTCAACGCGAGTTAACGCCTGCGGAACGCCGCACGCTGGCGAAGGAAATGCAGGAGACGGGGTTGATCTGAAAACCCGCAACAAGGACGAGCCTCCGCGTTTGCGGCAGAAATGGGGACAATTACTTCTTCGTTGGTTGCGCCTCACAGGAGCAGAGTCACCGAGACTGAAAAGGTTCCAGTCCTTCCCCGCGAGGCACTGTGTTTGCCAGCCGAATCAACGCCCGGCCTGCGTGGAAGGAAGTCTTCCATTCGTTGCCTTTGTCGGTAGTCACGGGTTGGCCGGTGTCCCAATGAACATCCTGGTACCAGTCGCCAAACTCATGATCGACCTGGTGTCTGCAAATCCAGTCGAACGTCTTACGAAGCGCCTCTTCGTATTTCGCTTCGCCAGTCCATTGATGCACATCGACCAACGCATTGATCAGTTCAGCTTGGCCCCACCACGGCTTTAATAGGCGGTCGCCGGGAAGATCAATGGCATCCAGAACAGGTCCGGTC
Organism: uncultured Nitrospiraceae bacterium; assembly: GCA_964632865.1. GTDB lineage: Bacteria > Hydrogenedentota > Hydrogenedentia > Hydrogenedentales > SLHB01 > JAHDWY01. The sequence goes on along the minus strand of CAZWDH010000079.1, from coordinate 2,910 downwards.
ATGGGGCCATACGCTGCCAGCCCTCCGCGCTCGTGATCGAATCCGAAGGCGAGCGCGTGATCGATGAGGCCGATCACTGCGGTGCGATAGTCTTCGCGCGATTCTTCCAGCACATCCGCCGCCGCAAGCAGCAGCCACGCCATCTCGACGTTGATGCCATACGAAGTCGTCATCACGCCGCGTGCATCCCCAACCGGATTCCAGTCGTAATCGAAGACGGTGATGCTACACCCGTGCTCGGGATGGATTCCCCGGTCCCGGACGAGGTGCGTGACATGGCGCAGCGCTTCTGAGTGTTTTGCATCGCGGGTGGCGCCCGCGAGGTACATGAGGCATTCCATCATGTTCGTGTGCATATCTACCGTCTTGATTCGCGCCTGGTCGCCGAGGTGCATTTGGTCGGCGTTGAGCGCGGGCCAGTCCTCGCCGTCGAAATCTTCGATGTACCCAAGATCGCGGTCAGTCGCTTGCGAATGAACGACATCAAATACGCGATTTACCCATTCGAGTGCATCGTTGCGTTGGGAGGCGAGGTAAAACTCCGTAAGCCCCGTGATCGCGTAGGCGTGGAAGTCCGTGTTCTTGCGCGTGCATTTCGGCGCGCCGTCGCGCGTGACGGAGAAGTGAAACCCGCCGTTCGCCTCGTCCCACATATGGCGCGTGATGAAGTCGAAGCCCTGCGAAGCAAGTTCGAGATAGCCGCGACCGGTCAAGCCATGCCGGTGCGCCGCGGACAGACTTGCGATCATGCGCACCTGCATCATGAGGATCTTCACGCTGTCCTCCAGCCGGCGGCCCTGCCGATCCAGGCGCGTCAGGAACCCACCGTACTCGCGGTCCCACGCATGGTTCGCCCAGAACGGCATAAGGTTTTCCGCGAGCAATTCCTCGGCGATAGACTGTATGGGGCGTTCTTCGAAAATCATTCCTCGTTCACCAAGCGCATCCCCTGCAAATTGAAAAAGACGCTCGGGCCCTATGGATAGGATTAGGCTCTCAGATTCACCCAGTACACCTCGTTAGCCAGCAGTTCCGTATTCACACCGCCGGGCGGGCCTTCGGTGTAGATGAGGCCAGGCGGCTCGGGCACGCGATTGTGGCCGGTGGGCCGCTCGATGCTGGGCAACCAGCGCGCGGTAGACGCGTCGGGGGACGTTACGATCCGGCTGTTACCCACCGTGCCGTCAGGACCGCAATCAAACACGGCGATTTCGCAGGAACCGTGCCCCCACAGTTTCTTGTCGGGACCATGCGGCGGCGCTACCGCGATGAGGGCCACCACGATTCGGCCGTCTTCGGTGCGGGTTACGTTACCCGGAGTGATCAACCCCCACTCTTCGTACCCGGCCGGCAGCGAGGGACGAAGCATGTGATGTTCCCACGTGCCGCTCGTTCCCTGAATCGTGAGCCACGCGCTTGGGATTTCCGCGCGGTAATCGCTACAAACCAAACAAGGCCGGCCGTCCGGCAGGACCGCTACACCGCCGCCGCGCAGTCCCGCTTCCTCGTCTTCGAGATTCTGGTTGATCACCTCGACCGTCTTCGCGGTAGCGGGAAGTTCAACGGGCGTCCCGTCGCCGCGAGTCCAGGTCGCGCCGAGATCTTCACTGCGCAGATACCCGATGGTATGACCACGGCCCGGATTGTTGTCGTAAATCCGGCAGGTCAAGTGCAGCGTTTTGAAATCCGGGCTCCAGGCCAAACCATCCATGAAATGGGCGTAACCCATGTGTTCCGCCTGGAGGATCGCGCGTGGGCCTTCCCAGGGGCCGTCCTTCCTGCGCGTGTACAGGTTCGTTACCCATGGCTCCGTCTTGCTGCTCTCGCGGCAGGTGAGGTAGAGCGTGTCGTCGGGGCCGCAGACGAGCGTGGGATAGGTGGTTGTCTTGCCAACCTCCTCGTAGTCCGTCCATTCCGAGGCGTCGTTCGGCCGCACCGATCGGCGGTACCGCATGGGATGATGGTGTGGAAAGTAGGCGATGTGGAGGTAGCCCTCGCTGTCCACGGTCAGGGCCGGGCCGCCGTGATTGTCGTAAGCCTCACCAACCGTGTACACCGGCGACCACTCGCCGGATTGCCGGTTCAGCGTCCGCATGCGGACGCGGAAACCCTCCTCCGGCGAATCGAGCCAGGCTACGTGGGTGTTCTCGCCGATCGTGACGATCTTGTTGGCTTCCGCGTACCCGGTCGCCCGGCCGCAACTCCTTTCCGACAAGAGCGTTACGTTCTGGTCGTCTCCGCCTTGCGCGAGGGCGCTGAGGGCGGACCCAGCGCCGATGGCCGAGGCAGTTTTCAAGAAAGTCCGGCGTGTCATCATAGCCAGGGCGACCTCCATCCTGTAGGTTTCAAAGACGAGGATGAAGGACGAGCGCGGTACCGGTCAAGTTTCGCCAAGTCGGCTCCTCCAGGCCAGGTCCCTGGATAGGCATCGTCGTTCCGAGCGCTCCAACAGTTGGTTTGACAGGAACTTCGGGCCTTTGGTAGACTACCGTGCTTTTGAAGAGCAAGTAGAAGCACCCGCTTCTCACCTTGCCGCGATCCGGGATGTCCGGGTTTGGGCGCAAGGTTTGTCAATACGAGAGATTTGTGTCTTCTCGGTGGCAAGGCGTGGTGTGTCTTGCCACCGTTTTTTTGTGTCTGCGGGCCGATACCGTGGTTGACCCGCCGACAACCTGAAACGTATTTGGACACGGAAGACAGGAGGGCACTGTAATCGCCAGGCTGACTGAGCAACGAGTACGGGTGAATGAAGCCATTCATGCCCGGCAGGTTCGCGTTATCGATGAAGAAGGCAATCAGTTGGGGATTATGTCGCCCCAGGATGCATTGCGTGACGCTTATGAACGCGGACTCGATCTAGTTGAAGTAGCACCCAATGCGTCACCGACGGTGTGCCGCATCATGGACTAC
>CAZWDH010000078.1:0-24195 GCA_964632865.1 uncultured Nitrospiraceae bacterium | reverse complement strand
CAATTTCATGATCGACGTACGCAAGCATGTCGAAGCCTTGCCCCGTCTTTGCGACGGCGGCTGATCGGTTCTACGCAGGCACGATCTTCCGCTTGCGGTCGTTCCATTCCATCATGCGGCGTTTGAACCAGGACAGGTTCCCCATGCGCACGGCCACGACGCCGTAGAGTCCCAACTCCGGCGGGCAGTTTAGCTCCGCGCCGTGGCGGATCGCCGCGTGATGGTTCTTATGATGGGGCACCACGTCTTCGCCGCCCGTCTTCTCATGGGTTTCGACGACCTTGCCGTCTTTCTGGCTGACAATCTCCCACCCCTTGGAATTGAAGATGAGCGTGCCATCGTATCCGCGTATGCAATGTTCCGCGCCGTGTTGATTGGACATGGTACCCAGCAGACGCATCGTCATCCCGGTGCTGATCCCGGGCACCGCCGGATACTCCAACAACATCTCAAAGTTATCGGGGAGATCGCGCCCGTCGGGCCACATGTAGATTCCGCCCATGCCGACGCCGCGCGCCGGGAACGTGACGCCGGTGGCTTTGATGAGACGCGTGATCCTATGGATGAACAAGTCCGTCGCCACGCCACCGGAATAGTCGCGGTAGTTGCGCCATTCGAAATAGTGGTGCGGGTTCCACGGGCGACGCCGATAGGGATCAAGCCAGGCTTCCCAGTCGAGATCCTCCGGTTTCGGCATGTTGTCCGCGATGCCGCGACGCCACGGACCTTCGTCTTTGGCGTAACGGCGCACGTAGTCAATCTGCGCCTCGACGACCTGACCGATCTTGCCGGCCTTGATCGCTTCGTACGCGCTCGAATAGCTGTCGTCGGCCATGGCCTGCACGCCGACCTGAAACTTCTGGCCCGTCTCCTTCGCTTTCTCCACGACGTCGAACGCGTCATCCACGTTGTGGGTCATGGGCTTTTCGCAATAAACGTGCTTGCCCGCATCCATCGCCGCCAGTGACAAATACGCGTGCGAATGTTCCGGCGTCGCAATGACGACGTAGTCCACGTCGGCCATATCGAGGATCTCGCGATAGTCCTGTGTGATGATGGGTTCACCGCCGCCGGCTTCCTTGATCTTGTCGTGGAATCCCTGCGCCCGTTCACGGTAGATGTCACATACGCCGAGGAATCCAAGATTCTCCTCTTCCCGCATGGCCAGCAACGAGCCCAGGTGCGCGCCCGCCATGCCGCCGCAGCCGATGAACGCCACGTTCAGGCGGTCGTTCGCGCCAGCGGCTTGGGCATAGCTCTTCGCGCTCAGCGCGGCCGCGCCTGCCGCCACACCTGCGGTCTGAATGAAGTTTCGTCGTGATACGTCGGACTTGGGTTTCATGCTGATTTTCCCCTGGTTCATTGAATGCAGTTTGAGTGGAGCGGCAAGCCACTCCGAATCGGCATTATGGCGGTTCAGGGCATAGAATGGCAAAGACCGCCGCGTGGCATCGCATTCAGCCAGTTGGTACTATCCCAAAGGAGCACGGGCGTCCCGCCCGTGTACCGTGGGCAGGATGCCCACCATGGCCTGGAAGGCCATGACACCTCGAAGACATGGGCAGGATGCCCATGGCACCTCGAAAATCACGGCCTGGAAGGCCGTGCTACTTCGGTCGGAGGACATCTGATGCACGAAGTACCATCAACACGCCGGCAGTTCTTGACGCACACTGCGGCAGCCGTCGCGGGCATGTCCTTGTGGAGCGCGCAGCGCGGTCTTGCGCAAGCGGCGTCCACCGAACGGCCGCCAAACATCATCATCGTCTTTACCGACGACCAGGGCTATAACGATGTCGGCTGCTTCGGATCGCCGAATATCAAGACGCCGAACTTGGATCGCATGGCCGCCGAAGGGATGAAGTTCACCGACTTCTACGTCGCTGCGCCGGTGTGTACGCCGTCCCGCGCGGCGTTGATGACCGGATGCTATCCGCAGCGGGTGAGCATGGGCCAGACTCCGCGCTCCGAAGGCCGCATGGGATGGGTGCTGTTTCCCGATTCCGAATGCGGTATCAACAGCGACGAGATCCTGATGCCCGAACTCTTGAAGGAGCAGGGCTACGCGACGGCATGCGTCGGCAAGTGGCACCTCGGCCATCTGCCGCCCTTCCTGCCGACCCGGCACGGGTTCGACTACTACTACGGCATTCCCTACAGCAACGACATGGTGCCCTGTCCCTTGATGCGGATGGAGGAGACGATCGAGGAACCCGCCGAACAGGAAACGCTCACGGAACGCTACACGGAAGAGACGGTGAAGTTCATTCGCGAGCATAAGGACGAACCGTTCTTCGTCTATCTCGCGCACAACATGCCGCACATCCCGCTGTACGTGTCGGAGAAGTTCGACGGCCAGTCGGAGCGCGGTCTCTATGGCGATGTCATCGAAACCATCGACTGGGGAGTCGGTCAGATCCTCGACACGTTGAAGGAACTTGCGATCGACGACAACACCATCGTCGTGTTTACTTCCGACAATGGACCTTGGCTTAGCCATGGGGAGAACGGCGGTTCGGCCACGCCGTTGCGCAACGGAAAAGGCACGACCTGGGACGGCGGCATGCGGGTGCCCTGCATCATGCGCTGGCCGGGACATATCCCGGCCGGGACAACCTGTTCGGAGGTCGCGAGCACGATCGATCTGCTACCGACCTTCGCCAAGCTCGCGGGCACGTCCGCGCCCGCCGACCGAATCATCGACGGCAAGGATATCTATCCCCTCATGTCCGGCGAAACCGGCGCGACGAGTCCCCATGACGCGTTCTACTTCTACTCGCGAAACGATCTCATGGCGGTGCGCAGCGGGGAGTGGAAACTGAAACTCGAGACGCCCTTGAGCGAAGAGTTAGTGTATCGGGGTTACAAGGGCCCCGAGGTGTTCCTTCCCGAAGGGTTGTATCATCTTCCCACGGATCCGGGCGAACAGAAGTCGGTCTTGCGCGATCATCCCGACATCGCGGAGCGGCTTCACAGACTGCTCGACCGCATGCGCGCGGATCTCGGCGACGCGCGTACCGGTGTGGAAGGCAAAAACGTCCGGCCGGTTGGGTTTCCTTAGACGAGAGACCGGCGAACGACGTAGTACCCGTTGAAGTGCTATAGCCGTGGGCGCGCATCGCGTTCACGTAGTGTGCTCTGCAAGGCGACACGGAACGCAACCGGAACGAGAGGGGATGTGCCATGGGACTGTTCGACCGTTTCAAGAAGCAACCGCAGGCTGAGGCTGTACCGGATAAACCGGACGCGTCAACCATCGTGCCGCGCATCAAGAATGTAGCCTTCCTTGAGGCATTGGCCGCACATGTCCCTCAGGACCAGTGGCCGCACACCGAACCTTTCATCGCGGACCTGCTGATCACCTACGCCTTTGATCTCCCGGAGGCCTTCCAGTCGGTCATGGCGCACGACATGCATCGGCTGGGGTTGAACGTGATGGACTTGCGCGACCTTGCAATCAACAATCTGAGACATCAAATACGTGAGATACGACGAGGTGGGGAACCACCATTGCTTCAGGTCGTGGTTGGCGAGGACCTGGAGGCATGCATTCTCCTGCTGGACGAGTTCTGGCAGAATCTGGAGGGCAAAGTCCCTGGAGAAATCGTCGTCGCTGCGCCGGCCCGGCATGTGCTCCTCATCACCGGCAGCGAGTCGGACGAGGGACTTCAGCTTATGCGGCATCATACGGCGGAGGAATTTGCCGCGGCAGACAATCACGCGCTCACCCAGTCCCTGCTGGTGCGTCGCAACGGAGGTTGGGCGGTCTTTGAAGAAGGCAAACCGCTTGCCGCGGACGCCGCATCTGGAAATGGTGCGGCGGGACACCCCAGTCTGTTCGATCAGGACATCCCGGATGAGGTTATGGAGCGTATGGTGAAAGCCTCCGCCATGTTTGCCGTTCGGCAAGAGCATTGGATCGAAGAGGCCGCAGCGGACCGCATCGTCGAATGGGAGTACCACCAAGACGACGCCCTGCTGCACCTGATGTACGATGACGGCTCTCGCCGCGCTTTCCGCGCCCAGATTCTCGGGTCCTTTCATCCCGAGCGCATGGAGTGGGAATGGTCGTGGAACAACCCCCATTGCGACGCGCACCTGTCCGCCTTCGCGACGAAAGCGAAAGCCTTCGGCGACGCCCATGACGTCGGGTATCTCCGCGAAGGCATGGTCGCTCTGCCCGAGACGAACGCGGTGGCGTATCTAGTCAGCCTGGCGGTCGGATTCTCCGACGCGAAAGCCGCCTTTGAAGCCGACGCCGGCGAAGTGACCGTGTTCCTCGGCATCGAGAGCGAAGTGCCCGTGTAGTTGCGCGAAGGTGATCGGGCAACAGCCCCGATTATTCAGGCGCCGCGATGAAGCCGTAGTACCGGCCCATCCAATACGGGAGCAGCCACGCGGTCGGGCTTTGTTCATTGGTGCCGTCACTCCCGCCAATGGCTTTCCACGGGCTGCGGTCCCAGCGCATCACGGCCCGCTCGCTCGGTGGCATAAGGCGGTCAGTTTGCAACGGTTCAATCTCCGGCGCGCGCACAAGCCGTACGTCTTCTCGTTGCGAGTTGTCGACGGTCCAGTCGATGAGGTCGAGCGGGGCGTCGCGAAGGTACTCGATACCGTCGTCGAGTCCGAAGTTCTCGCCGCCGAGCGCGCCGTACAGGAAGTTGAAGAAGGGACTTTCATCCTGCGCCAGACCCTTGTACCACCAGTCCAGGCTCTCCCGGTAGATCGCGAGCAATTCCGGGTCCCGTTCCTGCTCAAGCAACACGTTGTAGGTGAGTGCCAGCAATTCGTCGTCGATATGCGTACGTTCCGACGGCGCATAGGTCTTGGCGCGCCGTGCGTGTTCGGCATACCCGTGTTCCGTAATGAGGCGGCGGTAATGCTCTTCGTACTTCTCGTCGCCGGTGATTGCGTAGGTCGCTTTCAAGAACGACAAGATCTCCTGAGAATTGATGCCCCGTTCGGCGCGCCAGTTGGGATCGTCGTTCAGCTTCTCCGGGGCCCAAACGCCCCAGCGCGTGTGGGTCCCGTCGATGTCGTTCAGGTTGAAACCGCCCTTGATGATGTGGTCCATGATGCGGCGCACCAGCGTACGCACACGTTCCTTCTCCGAATCATCCGCCGCGAGCATGTAGTAAATGTAGTAGCCGTAGAAGTGCCCCGTAATCTCGTCGCTGCTGGTATCGCCTTTCCAAAGCCATTTCCCATCCGCGGTCGGGCGCCAACGTTGTTCCACCGGTTTCCAACGCGGATCCTCGACCCGGCCTACGGCCGCTTCCTCTTCCGAAATCTCCTCGTTCGCATCCGCCATCCGGTTCCAGGACACCGGAATGACGGACCGTGCGACGAACCCTTCTGTGCCCGTGGCCGTCTGCAAATATTCGAGCGCATGAAACGCTCGCTTCGCCTTCTCGCGGGCGTCCGGGTCCTGCGTTGCCGCGAACCGATAGGACTCAGCGGCAAGATGCATCGCGGTGTACTGGCCGTCGTTGTCATCGTCCATGGGTTCCCACGACGACAGATCGCCCGCCACGTTCAACCGGCATTTCTCCACTAACCCCGGTTCGCGAACATGCCGCGCTTCGCATGTTTCCAGGAACTCAGCGGACTTTGCTGAAAGCGTCATCACCCGCGGGCGGATGGCACTTACCCCGGCGCCCGTCGCGATCCAGGCCGTGCCGTCCGGGCCGATCGCGATATCTCGCACGTCGTCGCTGAGGAGCCAACGCCGCCCGTGACGCAACGACCACACTTCGCCGTCATACCGCGTGACGCCATGGCTGGTGCCTACCCAGAGCCGGCCGTCCGGTCCGAATTCCAGACAACGGACCTCTGCCGTTGGCAGGCCATCCGCAGTGGTGATGCGCCGGTCGCTTTCGCCGTCCCGAAACACCTCAATGCCGCCCAGCCCGCCGATCCACACGCTGCCATCGGGCGCCAGCGCGATGTCGGCAAGCGCCCCGGTGAGAATCTCGTCGGGGTCATGATAGTACCGGTCTCCGTGATTGGACCTGCGATACAAGCCCAGCCACGTGGCGATCCACAGATTGTTGTCTTCGTCTAGAACAAGGCCGTTGATCGAGGACGGCCATTTGCCTGTCTCCTTTTCCCAGGTCCCCAGCGTGTCGATCCAAATCCCATCTGGCCCCGCGGCGATAGTGCCTTCCGACGTATGCGCGACCACTCCAATCGGACCGTCCACTCCATTAACACGCACGAACGCGCCCTCTTGCAGTTGGTGGAGCCCGTCCCACGAAGCCGCCCATACGTTGCCGGCGGCATCAACCGATACATCGAAGACGGTGCCGGGGACCGCGCCTTTCGCGGGCGTCCACTTATCCTCGACAAAGGTCCACAGCCCTGTCGCGGTCGCGGCATATACCGTTCCATCGGAAGCGACCGTCAAGGCACGTACGTCGTTGCTTTCTTCACTCGATAGGGGGTAGGCGACGTGAGCCTCCTGTACGAACTCGGTATCCGGTACGGGTGGCGTCTCCCCCCAACCCATTCCGCAGACAATCAATAACGCGCCACCGGCAATCCAAATATGAGCGCCTTGTCGGATGTTCATTTTTCCCCCGTGCATGCTTGCTGTTGTGATAAGCTGAAATCGAAGGACGTCCAACCGAACTATACCGCTTCTGCAGGTCGATCTTCAGCTTGTCGCCCAGAAGCAAAAGCTGCAGCATCCCCGCAGGCGCTTACCAGGAGGAAAATGATGCGCTCAAGCAAACGCAAAGTCGTCGTCGTTGGCGCGGGAGCCGTAGGTTCGACGTTCTGTTACGCCCTCGCGCAGAGCGGTCTCGTCAGTGAGATCGCGCTTATTGACAAGAACGAACGCCTGGCCGAGGGACAAATCCTCGACTTGAGCCATGGCCGGCCTTATTACCCTAGCCTCTCCCTTCACGTGGGAACGGTCGCCGACTATGCGGACGCATCGGTGATCGTCATCACGGCAGGCGCGGCGCAGCAGCCGGGTGAGAGCCGATTGGACCTGTTGAAGAAGAACGCCGCGATTATCGGCAGAATCATGAGCGATATCGTGGACCAAGGATCCAGCGCCGTCGTGATCGTCGTTTCCAACCCGGTTGACGTGTTGACCTACGTGGCGCTGCAACAGTCGGGCTGGCCTCGGGGTCGTGTCATCGGCTCGGGTACGGTGCTCGACAGCGCCCGGCTTCGCTATTTGCTCAGCGAACACTGCGGTGTCGATATTCACAACGTGCATGCCTACATGCTCGGCGAACACGGCGACAGCGAATTCGCCGCGTGGTCCATGACCCACCTCGCGGGCATCCCCATCGACGCGTACTGCCCCGCCTGCCACAAGTGTGAGAACTGGATGGATGAACGCAGAAGCATCGAAGAACGGGTCCGCAATTCGGCGTACCATATCATCGACTACAAAGGCGCGACCTGGTTCGGCGTGGGCATGGCGCTCGTCCGCATCGTGGAAGCGATCGTCCGAAACCAGCGCAGCGTGTTGACGGTGTCGACCCGCCTCGACGGAGAGTACGGCCTCAACGAAGTGTGCCTCAGCGTGCCCTGCATCGTCTCCGAAAACGGCGTCGACGAACTCGTGGACTGCGGTTTGCCCAACCACGAACGGGATCTATTGGTCGCGTCGAGTGCGATTCTCAAGGCGGCAATCGCGCGCCTTGAGCAATCCTGAACGCTCAGAGCATGAGTCTTGTCAGCGAACGATCTCCCCGCGGGCTTTGCGGGAAATCCAGTCCCTCAGCTAACAGGCAAGGCTGATCGGTTTTTCAAGATAACGTAGAGCATCAGCGCAATGGCGTACCCGAGCCCCGCCAGCAGAAAGACAGTAGTGAAGTTAAACGCCATCGCGAGGATGATCGCGATGACCGATCCCAGGACTGTGGACCCTCCGTTAACTCCCCACATCCACGGTACGGCTTCGCTTCCGTGGTCGGACACCATGCGAAGCCCCTCGGGGAATGGCATTCCCATGAAAACTCCAAGGGGGGCAACGAGTAGAACCGTGACAAGGGATCGCTGCACCAAGGTCCATCCCAACGTATATGAAATGAGCGCCGGATAGGCAAACGCCGCGATTACAATGCATACGAGAAGGAGTGACAGACACAGGGATAGCGAAATCCCATACCGTCCTCGAATCTGACTTCCGATGCCCGCAAAAAGTAGTAACGTAGCGAGCACCAGAGCGATCGACCTTGACGGATGGCCCAGCAGCAGCGCGAATCGCTGCATGAGTGCGATCTCAATGAAGATGAACGACAGTCCCAGGCATGCGAAGTAAAGCAGCCACTTCTTGAAGTTCGGTATGTGGCCCCGTCCATATTTCAGCAGGGGGGCCACCATGAACGCGAACACGGCTATCGTCAGGAATCCAAGCAGGCTGAACAGTGTCAGCGATGACCAGTTTCCGCGAAGGATTTGGGTAGCGGTGCTCGAGCGCGTCGCCAACCACAATCGATCAACGGTGAGAAAATTGAAGAAGAATGGACTATCGTCCCATACGGGACGCGCATCGTACATCGAGTCGACCACAATGTCTGGAGATGCCTCATGCTTCCGAGCCTCGACGTATTCTGCATACAGTCGCTGCGTGGAAAAGGAATAGTCTTCACCATTGGTCAACGGATACATCATATGGACGCCGTGCCTCTCACAATGTTCCCGTATGGCGCTCATATCGGCCTCGGAAAACGGACTGGGACTGACCATCACGGCGATGAATCCGTTGTTCGGCTGATAGAGTGCCGTGATATGGTTCTCCGGATCTTCACATTCCAACTCGTGCAACGCTTCAAGTGCCACGGTGAACAGGCGCACCGACTCGGCAGGAGTTTTCCAGCGGCTGATGCTCAGCACGCCTTCGGGCTTAAGGTGACCAATGTAATCCTTCATGGCTTCAACCGTGTACAGGTAGCTCTCGGAAAGAACGTAGGCCCCCGCGCTCAGTGCGGAAAATGTGTCGATGGCATTCATAACGATGACGTCGTACAACTTGTCGCCGCGCCGGACGAAACTGCGGCCTTCTTCATTCCACAGTTTAACCTCGGGTCGATCGAACACCGCCCGAGTTTCATCCCCGTACTCGTCAAGCACGATTCGTGAGGTCGTAGGATTAATCTCGACCGCGTCGATATCCCGTGCCTTCGCCCGCACCGCGTTGTGCACGTCAATGCCTCCGCCCGAACCAATCACCAGGACCGATTCCGGATTCTTCCGGATCAAATACGGCGCCCCCCACGTGAACAGGCACTCGGTTTCCGGATCCCAAGGGGACGGTGTGTCCTCCCGAGGGATGATCAGATCCGTCCACGCATCACCGTCGATAAAGATCCGCTTCCGCATCGGGTACTCCTCAGAGGAAGCTACGTCGATACGGCTGATGGGGTTCCACTCTGAAAACTCGATGACACGGGTCTCCGGTTCCTTCAGGTGAGGTCCCTCGTATAGCGCAACGATTGCCTTGGTCTCTTCCGGCTCTATCTGTTCGTTTAGGTATTCCATGTTTGCCGAGAGGTAAATGAGCACTCCCAGACAGATCAGGGCCGCCACGGTGTTCCGCCATGAGACCTTCAGCAGAATCAACAATGGAAACGCGACGATACCGGCGGCGACGAGCACAAGCCCCACCGCCCCGAATGCGCGCATAGCGGCGAGAAAGGCAAAGCAACCCAGGGCGGCGCCTACCAAATCGGCAAAGTAAAGGAAGTGAATGCGCTTGACGTAGTCCCGGTACACGATTCCCAGAATCCAGCCCGCGAAGAAATAGGGCAATATGGCGAAAAAATAGGTGATCAGCAGGCGGTACATGTTCGCGGACTCGGTAGCAATCTTGGCGGTGCTTATGTCAAGTCGCGGCGCGTAGAGGGACGCGATTATCACCGCAAAAAAGTATAGAAACGCAGTTCTAGGGAGTGTGAGCTTTCGGGCGAGCCAGGTAGTGCTTCCAAACGAGAGCCATGCGCCACTGATGCCAAACCCAAGCAATGCTATCGAGATGATGAAATAGACGAGGTGATTCCAAAAGACCACGCTATAGATTCGGGTTTGAACGAGTTGGAGCAGCAGGGTCGACAGCGCTACGCAAAATGCAATTGTTGCGGGTACAAATACCTCCGAAATCGATGACCGTACTTGCTTCACATCCACCAATTCGACACTTCCATCACATAGCGCCCGCCTTGAACCCGGATAGACAGAATTAGGTTACTACCGTAACTTAAACCGATGTGATACCCCGCGACCGATACTCTTGCGTCCCAAATCGCGCATGGAGCGAGAGCTGCACGATTCTGTACCATAGCGCGCCCTCACCGCACGCTGCCGGCACGAATGATGATTACGACGATTGCCAGTGGCACCAGGGCCCACAACCACCACTGGTTTGCCTTGACCCAGATGTACACATCGGCGAATTCCATCACGTTGATGGTCCCGCAGGGTCTAGCGCTGATACTGGTTCAGCGTGTCCTCGCGCCACTGTTGAAGTTCTTCTTCGCTCATACTCTGACGGACGTCCTGAAGCCCGGTATCGGTTTGGTCCGGGCCCGGATCGCGTACGATAACAACCAGCGTGAGCACAGCGGCCACGACCGATGCCGCAAGACCGTAGAAGCACTTCGGGCGATCCTCGTAGTACTCTTCCTTCGTGAGCCCCACGACCGCCCAGATAATCGCGAGCACCGGGATGATTAGGAAGATCCATCCCGAGTTGATGTAGTTGTTTCCCCCCATGGGAATCCGTCGCAGCGCATCGATGAAGAGTGCCAGCAGTGCGACCACGATTCCTGCGGAGGCGATGTACACGCTGAATTGCCACGGTTGGATGGGGCGTCTCGCGCTGGCAACGAGCGCTTCATCGCCAATGTCGCCTTCATCGTCCGCCGCTTCCAACCCTTCCAAACTGGTGTCGCCTTCGCCTTTCTTGGCGTGGGCGGCTTTCATTTGCTTGCGTTTTTCGCGGCGCTCGTCGTAGCAGCTTTTGCACAGCACGCGGCCGCTGCTGGTTTCATGAATGTGGTCGGGACAGGAGAGTTTGCCACAGTTTTCGCAGGTTACCCCGCAGGTCTCGCACAGAATCTTCTGACATTCCACGCAATACCCGACCGAACTCCGGACTTCACATACCTGGCAATCCATAGGTCTGCCTCCTCCTTAAACGGATGACAGAAATCAATTTATCACAGGTTGCACGCCTTTGCAATGAACTCCGGACCAGAAGCCGTCGCCAGAATAAAAATGTTCCTCGCGGCGCGGGGGTGGCGCGCCGCGAGGCGGGGTAGGGGAGAGAGGGGTTTTCTCCCGAGGGTGAGGATGCCTGAGGATTAGGCCGGGTAACGGTACCAGCGCGGCTCGGGTTTCATGAGCAGCGCCGCGAGAATGTAGGCGATCCCCACCGGACAGAACCCCGTGAACACGAACGTGAGGAATACAATCATCCGGGTCCAGAACAAGGATACGTCGAAATACTCGGCAATCCCTTTGCAGACGCCGAAGAGAATCCCGGATCGCGAGCGGTACAAACCCCGTCGGCCGTAGTCATATTCGTATGCCATGTCGCAAATGTCCTTTCCTGAATCCTGCATTTCTGTTGGCCGCCAGAACAGAACCGATCACCGAATCGGCGGCGGGGTCGACGCGGACTTCAACCGGCGCAACTCCTCTTCGATATCGTCATCGTCTTCCAGGGCGTCAATTTGGTCCCGGAGCGATATGCTGCGGCCGAAGTTGACGAGGTCCGCCTCGCTTTCCATGCGGTCGATCTCGTGCTCCACCCGGTCAAAACGGGCGAACACGTCCGAGGTATCCATTCGCCGGATGTCCATCTGGGCGCGGCGTTTGTTGATCGCATGCACGTGCCGCTGCACCAGCACCCGCTTCCGTTCCCGGGCGGTCTCCAATTTCTCCTCGAGCTGTTTAATGTCGTCCTGGTAGTGGCTTACGACCGTCTCGCACTGCGCCAGCTCGCGGTCCAGTCCTTCGATACGCTCCGTATACCGGCGCTTCTCATGGAGGGCTTCCCGCGCCAGGCCGTCCCGGCCTTTGTCCACGGCGCGCCGCGCCCGGCTTTCCCATTCGCCCGCCCGCAACCGGGCCTGCTCCTGGTCATGAAGGATCCGGTGTTTGGCCGCCATGGCCCCGGCACAGGACGCCTTCAACTCGATGAGGGTGTCCTCCATTTCGCGGACCATCAGCGTGACCAGTTTCTCGGGATCCTCGGCCTGATCGAGAATGGCGTTGATGTTCGCCGTGATGATGTCTCGTGCCCGCGTAAAGATTCCCATGACTCCTCCTTTGACCTGTTCGCCGCGCCTGCGGCGAACTTGGCACTTCAGATTACGGCCGCTGTCGTGTGTTTCAAAAGTGTTCCGGTTGATTCTTGTGTGACCCATGGGTCGCTCGTGTCAATAAATTCCGCGCTTCGGCTATGCCGCAGGGGGCGAATGCCCCAGCTAATCTGGCGCAGCGCTGCTTCCTTGCGGCTCCTGAACCCCGCGCTTACCAGTTCGTGCATAGCCTCCCGCGTTCCTTCGTCGATGCAATAGATACGGACCCCGACGAGGATTTCTCCCTCGATTCCCGATGGAGCGACCCACGAAACCACGCCCTTCATCTCGCTCGCGCGATCAGAATCGCCGCCAGAGTTGACGGCCTCGACCATGATTCGTTGGCCAGGCAACAGGTTCCGGTCGACTGCCATGGAAATTCCGGAAAGCCCGGCATCTCGCAGTTCCGCCGTTCCGCGAAAAGCGCCTAAACGGTATTCGACAGTTCCGGTAACGGGAACCCGCGCGTAGCGTCGTCGCGAATTGCAGTTCCGAGCGTTCGTTATCATCGTAGGTAATCTCCCGTTCTTGGCTTCATTACAACAGAGTCAATGGCAATCGCTGTGCCAATTGGCCTTTCGTGTTTTAAGTTACCGTAGGAAAAGACTTTACCTATATATGGCTAAAAACATTGCTTGCATTGCGTGGTGGGAGTCGCTAAACTCTGGTGCGGCACGCAAACCTCTGGCAGGAAGTCTGATGGCGGATTATACCCATAACGGCGTAGAGAATAGACCCATCGACGGTTCAGTCGTTCACGAGGCCTTGGGGCATTCCGAAGCGTTTCTGTCGTTCCAGGAACGGTTGTCTCGCGTTGCCCAGGTCGATCGCCCCGTTCTCCTCATCGGCGAGCGCGGCACTGGTAAGGAGCTGGCCGCGGCCCGCGTGCACTTCCTGTCGGCACGTTGGAAGGAACCCTTCGTAGCGCTGAACTGCGCGGCGTTGGCGTCATCGCTGATCGAGGCCGAGCTTTTTGGGCACGAGGAAGGCGCCTTCACCGGCGCCAGCCGCCGGCGGACGGGGCGCTTTGAAGCAGCCAACGAGGGCACCTTGTTTCTGGACGAAATCGGGAACATCCCCGTCGAGACCCAGGAGAAGATCCTGCGCGTGGTCGAATACGGCAGTTTCGAGCGCGTGGGCAGTTCCCGCCCGATCCAGGTGGATGCGCGGATCATCGGCGCCACCAACGCCAACCTCAGCGAGATGGCCGACCAGGGCTATTTCATGCGCGACCTGCTCGATCGCCTGTCCTTTGAGGTTCTCTTTCTCCCCCCCCTGCGCGAACGGCGGGAAGATATCATGTTGCTCGCACAGCATTTCGGTTCGCGGATGGCCTACGAGTTGAAGTGGGAAGGCATTCCAGAATTCACCCCCAAGGCCGTCAAGGTGCTGGAAGGCTACGATTGGCCCGGCAATGTGCGGGAGTTGAAAAACGTGGTCGAACGGGCGGTCTATCGCTCCGATGACAATATCATCGAAGACACCGAGATCATCTTCGACCCGTTCCAGTCGCCCTACGAGCATCGGACCAGCCCCCGTCGGCCTGTGGAGACTCCCGTCGCCGAAGCGGCTCATACTGTCCCCCGCCCCTCGGAACCCGCGACTCCGGATCTCTCGACCGTTCTGGACGGCATGAAATACAACGACGCGATCACGAACGTGGAACTCTGTCTGCTGAAATGCGCGCTGGAGGAAGCCAAATTCAACCAGCGAAGAGCCGCGGAATCCATGGGATTGACCTATCATCAGTTCCGCGGGTTGTATCGCAAGCATCAAGACAAGCTCGACCAGTGATCCTGTCGGTTGGTTCACATTGGACTTTATGAATTGAGGACCTGCGGTGTTCTTGAAAGCCCTGGCATTCTGGTTTCTGCTGCTGATCGTCGCCATCACAAGCGGGGGGCTGCGCGAAGGACTGCTTACACCCCGCGTGGGGGAATTGCGCGCCCATCAGGTGGGAACAATCCTGGTGTGTATTGTTTTTGGGGCGCTTATCGTGGCCTTTGTGCGGTGGACCGCTATGAGCGCATCGCAAGCCGCGGTCATCGGAGCGATGTGGACCGCCATGACGGTCGCCTTCGAAGTTACGATGGTTCGTGTGTGGATGAAGAAGCCATGGTCGGCCGTGTTTGCGGATTACAACCTGCTCCGCGGCCGCGTATGGATTCTCGTGCTGTTGACAACGCTGGCGGGGCCGTGGCTCGCCGCGATGCTCCTTTCTCCGTAACGAACGAGGGGGAGAGTATGATTGGCAGGACGCTTTCCGGGGGCGTTGCACTCGCCTATCTGATCTTCGCCTGGTTTGGCGGCGGAGGGGAGGCGCTGTTCACGATGGCAATCTTCCTCATCTTCCCTCTCGCCTGCATTTGGCTCAGCGAAGCCATCGGCGACTACACCGGCTCGACGGGTTTCGGCAAGCCCGCAATCACGCAAACGACCCCCGGCTGCGTCGTCGCGGCCGGCGGTTGGTTCCTCTTACTCCTGCCTGTTGTCGCTGTGTCCATTGCTTATCTCACAGGTAGCCTCTGAGTCGGACAAAACGGCGGCTCACGAGGGAGTTCTTTTTGGATTTTCGATCAGTTGGGTTTGTTTCGTGCTTCGGATTTTGAATTCCGGCGTTCGTGGTATCATTCATGCCTTCGTGGGCCCCTGAATACCTAACAAGAAGAGGAACCCGCAATGAGTAGAGCCTTTTGTGCCTTGCTTTGCGTTCCACTCGTGATGTCCGGTTGCGCCGCAATGGATCGTTCCGTACCGGAAGCCCGCGCAACAGGCGATTGGTACGTGTCGCAACACGACCAGAAAATCGCGTTGCCGGAACTGGCCTACGTGCGGGGCAACTTCTCCGCGACCATCACGCGAATCTACGACGACGAGCACCAGCGCGAACTTCTCCACATCGCCGAATCCGTGTACCCAAGCCAGGAATCCGTCGCGGCGTGGCGGCAACTGGTTCAGCAAGAAGGCGTGGCGCCGTCGGGAGAACAGCCGCCCTGGTCCTATCTCGTGCGAAACGGGGTACACATCCCGTGCGCGATCACGGCCGCATCCGTCGAATACTTCTCGCGGCTTATCGAGTCCTTCGAAAGCGCCGAAACCGGCCCCACCGGCGGTGCGGCCGTGGAGCGGTGCCGCCTGCGCTATTCAGGCGTGATCGATCACCACAAGTGGTTCGACATCCAGGGACGCCATTATCCCGAATGCTACGTGGCGCGATTGGAGTTGGTCTGGGCCCAGGTCTGCGGTGAAGGGTGCAGCCTAGCGTTCGTCAAACAGCGGCTCGTCATCATCAGTCCGGAAGGTACGGTGATGGGCGTCTATCTCGACGGACCGACGGACGTCGTCAGCGAGTAGAGGAGACGCCGAGCGCGTGCTTACTCACCGCTATTGGACTGCGAGCGGTCCCAGGTCCGCATTGCCGCCCGGCGGCAGCGCCACTTCCGGGAGATCGATCTGCTGTCCACCCGGGATTTCGAGGGTCACTTGATACTTCCCCGCGGGCACGGATTCAAAGAGTACGCGACCGTACTCGTCAGTGTGCGATTCGGCGGGCCACCAGGGGCCGCGAGTCGGATGTGCCATCATCATCCCCACTGGTGAGTCGGCCACGGGCACCCCGCTCCGGTCCACGACGACCGCGCTCAACGAAGCCCC
Organism: uncultured Nitrospiraceae bacterium; assembly: GCA_964632865.1. Classification (GTDB taxonomy): domain Bacteria; phylum Hydrogenedentota; class Hydrogenedentia; order Hydrogenedentales; family SLHB01; genus JAHDWY01. The sequence continues at coordinate 8,218 of CAZWDH010000078.1, read as the reverse complement.
CGGCACCATGACAATTTCCATCACGTCCGTCGTCTCGGCTTTGCCCGGTAGCACGTCGTAGTAATTGTTTGCGAACATGCGGTTGGTGGGGTCCCACGCGCGCACGTACAGCCACTGATCGGTCGGTATGGTGACGTAGCCCCGTCCATCCGCGCCGGTCGGCTGTCCCGTGGCGATGGGTTTGTTGAAGGCGTTCGGCTCCGTCGATGCGATGGGCAACATGTTCGGCAACGGATTGCCATCCATATCGCGCACAAACACCCGCGCCAGGGCCGTGTCGTCCTCAGTAGCGTTTTGTTCTTCCGCAGATCGTGAAGCGCTGTCGGTCGCTGGCACTGCTGCCGGTTCTTGCCCGGTCGGATTGGTTTCCCCCGAGCCACAGCCCATCGCGACGAGAATAGCGAGCGCCATGCACAAGTAGCGCGCCGAGCGGTACGCGCGTGCACGTCGGCTACCTTTCGAGGAAATACTGCCGGCCGAAAACGAAGAACATCCCCCTTGAACCCCCTTCAAAGGGGGAATCTCGCCTAACGAAGTCTGTTCGCAAAGGGCGTACCAACTTGTCGAGACGACCCGCTCCTGCCTCGATCGCATCGCTCCGCGTTGCAGCGTGATAACGGTTCTATCCCGATTCCGGAGCGAATCGCAACATTTATCGCGTTTAACTCGGACACGCAAATTCCCCCTTCGAAGGGGGATCAAGGGGGATGTTCTTCGGTCCGGGTGATGATGCACCGATGCCCTCCCGGTCAACCTAATACGCCGCATCGCGATCATCTTCCTGCTTCGCAGCGGTACTCGCTACGGTTTCACCCTCCGCCTCCGGGGCTGCCGATTCCGGCTGCTCCGAAACCGCGAACTGCACCTCGTACAACCGGCGGTAGATGCTGTCCGGGCGCTGGAGCAACTCGTCGTGTGTGCCTTCTTCGGCCAAATGCCCTTCATCGAGGACGATAATGCGGTCGGCACGGCGAATGGTGGAGAGCCGGTGGGCGATAACGATGGACGTGCGCCCCACGACGAACTCTTCGATGGCCTTCTGAATCGCGCGCTCGCTTTCGGAATCCAGGCTCGAGGTGGCCTCGTCGAGGATCAGGATCTTCGGATCCTTGATCAACGCGCGGGCGATGGCGAGGCGCTGGCGTTGCCCGCCGGATAACGTGCCGCCCGCCTCCCCGATGGGGGTTTCGAGCTTCTGATACAGCTTCTCCACGAACTCGTTGGCATGCGCCGCGCGCAGCGCTTCCCACACGCGTTCCTCGGAATAGACTTCCTTGCCCGCCGCAATGTTCACGCGCACGGATTCGTTGAAGAGGATCGTATCCTGTGTGACGATGCTGATCTGCGCCCGCAAACTTTCCTGCGTGACCTTGCGAATGTCGATCCCGTCGATGCTGATGGAACCGCCGGAAACGTCGTAGAACCGGGGAATGAGTTTCACGAGCGTACTCTTTCCCGCGCCGCTGAATCCGACGATGGCGACCATCTCGCCCTTCTTTACCTCGAAGGTCAGGCCGTGCAACACCTCCGTCGTGCCGTCGTACGAGAAGCGCACGTCATTGAACTGAATCGCATCGCGGATTGGCTGCAACTCGACCGCGTCTGGCGCGTCCACGATATCGGGTTTGAGATCGATAAATTCGAAGACCCGTTCCGCGCTGGCAACACTGGTCTGCACTGCGTTATTGACTGACGTAAGTTTTCGGACGGGGTCGAGCATGCCGGCGAGGGCCACGTACAGCATCATCAGATCGGCGATCTGCAGTTGCCCCGCGATGACTTGCCGCGCGCTCAACAACACGAAGACGACGAAGCCGCAAATCATGACGAATTCCGTGAGCGGTCCGATGGCGGCCTCCGCTTTCATCATCTTCAACCCCTGCCGCTTGAGCTTGCGGTACTCGCGATTCACGAGGCCGACCACGTGGGGCTCCATCGAAAAGCCTTTGATGATGCTGATCCCGGTGACGCTTTCCTTCGCTACGGTCTGCAATCCGGCGATCTTCTCAAGGGTCCGGCGCATACGCTTCCGGACGCTGTGTCCGATTTTGACCATAATCAGTCCGACCAGTGGCAAAACGATCAGGCCAATCGCCGTGAGGCCCGGTGCAATGGCCACCGCGATACCGAGGCACACCAGAAACTTGAAAGGCTCGCGGAAGAGTTTCATGAACACCGCGGTTAAACCGCGTCCCGCGGAGAACGCGTCGTTCGTCATCCGCGCAATGATCTCGCCCGACGTGCGCTGCTCAAAGAAACGCATGGGCAGCCGGATGATGTTGGCGTACATCTCCTGTCCGATCTCGACCGTCACGAATGTGGCGATAGATGCGGACAGGTACTCCTGGAAGAAACGCGCCACGCCGCCAAACAAGGCAAGCGAAAGGACGAACGCGCAAAGCCACGCCATGGCGCGCATCTCTTTGTCGTCTTCGCGGAGGTATAGCAGAAGATCTTCGACGCCTTCGTCCAAACCGACAAGCTCTATTCGGAGATTCTCGTGCACCCACTGGCTTCGCTCCAGGATGTTCTTCTTCATCCCTGCCAGTTCGTCCTGAAACTGCTCCTCGCCCTGGAACACGAAACGCACCACGTTGCCGGTGCCCACGATAATCCCGCCGAAGGAAGCCGCCACAAACATCGCGAGCACGATGGACAGGGTAAGACGGCCCTTGTAGGCAAAGACGTAGCCCAGAAGCCGCCGGTAGATGGGCCAGGAACGGCCGCGGGTCTTGGCGGCAAAACGGGGGTCGTAATTGCTTTTCTCGTCGATGCCGTACATCACTGCTCCCGTGGAAAGAAAAGGCGGGTTTTGAACCCCCCGAATGGTAGCACGGAATCCATTCCAAACCAAAGGCGTGAAACCCCGCGCGGTCCATAGCCACACCTCTGCGCGGTCGTTAGATTGCGCCGGTGGGCCGCCCTATTCTTCAGGGCGGTATTCGCGGATGAGTTGCGCCTGAATAGCCTCCTCGGTGAACGCGACGGCTTTCATCTCATTATTCGCGAAGAGTGAGCTCTGATCGTCGTAGTGGGGCGAGTCGGGCCGGTCACTCTGGCTGTAGCCCAGCACCGAATATGCTTCCGGCGTTACTCCAAATTCGACCACGAATACGAAGCCATCTCCCCCGTCCATCACGCGCTTACCGTCGTCGGCTTCGTGGTAGTCGCAGACGCGAAAGCACCCCAAGTTTCCGGATCCGCCCCCGAGGGGCAAGTCGTAGCGGCCACGGCGCAGCCGATGAACATCGCCCCACGCGACGCGCCAGTCGCCCCACTGATCTTCGATTTCCATCATGGCGTCGCGAAAGGCAGTAACCGCCCGTTCCGGCGATCCGATACCCCGGGGCGTCGCGACCGGTTCGCCGGCCTGCCACTCGACCGCGAAAGTGTCGTCGCCTTTTCGATAGAGATCCCACCACCTTTCAAAGAGCACGCTTCCCACGCTGGTTGCTGCGACGGAATTGTCCCAACTTTTCAGCGTTTCGACGGCGTCCTCTTCTTCCTGACTGAGGTCGATGCTTTCAAGCAGCGTAATCAGGTCCCCTTTCACCCGATCTGCAAGGAGCATCCGCATACTGTATTTGAGGTCAACCAACTCTTCGAGGCTGAATTTGCGCTCGTTATGCACGAGTTGCAGCGCATGCTGCGTCCGAAGATTCAAGGCGTTGTCGGGAAAGTACGCCGGGTACGCATCACGGTTCAGCGGCGCATAGAGATTGGTGAAATAAGGAGGTGAGTTGCAGTTCTGAATATAGCCACCCATAGGATTGACGAGTTGCATCAGATCCTCGATCGGGTGGATTTGGGTCCATACGTCGTCGGTCACACTTGCGGGAACCGGCGTGAATGCGTGGCTTTCGTGCGGAAGTTTCGGCACGGCTCCATTCCACAAATACATGATGTTGCCATCGCGATCCGCGTATCCGATATTGAACATCGGAAGCTGCTGCATGCGCAGCACATCGCGAAACTCATCGATGGTGGTCGCCTTGGCCATCCGATACCACTGGAGGCCCGAGCCGAATAGATCGTACGTTGCGGACCGAAGGATATACGCCTTCGTGTCTGTCAGGTGGAGGACAGGACCCAGCGGACTCCAGTGCATTTCGCGGCTCACTTCAGTGCCGTCGTCAGTGAGAACGGTTATCGTTTCTCGATCGATCGGGATCGATTCGCCGTTGAACAAATAGTGATCTGGCGACGATGGATCCAGGGACACCTCGTAGAATTCCTCGAGATCGGGATGGTTCACCGTGTGTGTCCATCCCAGGTAGCGATTGAATCCGGTGGTGAGCATATGGCCGCCTACGAACGTGGATCCGTAGAAGTCGTAAACGCCTGGAACCGTGATATGGGCTTCGTAGTAGCGCGCCTGGTCAGACCAGGGTTGGTGCGGATTGTTAAGCAACATGGCATTTCCGCTTGCCGTGCGTTCCGGCGCCAGAGCAATCATGTTGGACCCGACCGCCAACGCGGCTTCGGTCCTCTCAAGCGCGGCAGTTTCGTGCGATGTCGCCATGTATTCCTCAAATCGGCCGATCAGGTTTCCGCGCAGCGCCGTAAATCGCATGACCGCGATCTGCCAGGCCGCGACGACATCCTGTGCCGTGACCGGAGTCATCCAAGGCAGTGTTTCCTCCGGATGGGCTTGCATGTATGCGTTCACTCCTGCCGCAAAACCGGAAACGATCGCACGATAGTCCGGTGGGAATTCGTGGTAACGTTCGACAACACCCTCCCGCCCGCGCAGTTGGCGCGTTTGTAAATCGAAGCGAATATTCTCTTCGCTGGCCTCGTACCAGCGGCTTACTTCGCTTCGGCCGCGCACGATTGCCTTGTACACGAGCGGGAAGTGGTCTTCGCATTGCACCCAAGCGAATCCAAACGACGCTGCCTCTTCGGTTTCTCCAAGAACGTGGGGAATGCCGTATTCGGTCCGCCGGATTGTCACCTGGAGGGCGAGTCCTTCGGCCGCACCGGACTCCAACGGCAAATAACGTTTCAGAAAGCGCTCGGTGACATAACAGAAACGCTCACTGAGCGGCACCGCAAGGTCCATGGAATGGGGCCACCCTTCGACGCGGTCGTAGTAGTTGGGCACGTTCAATTCTTCCAGTCTCGCGTGCAATGTGTCCGCCTGGGAGATCGGAACCAGTTCGTCGATGGTTCCGTGGAAGGTCAGCGTCGGAGGATCGTGTGCGTCGAGATGATGGATCGGAGAAGCCAAGGCGTACCGCTCTGGCGCTTCGCTGTAGGGCTGGCCGATGAAATCCTTAACTTGATGAGCCGCTTGCGCGCGGGGCGTCGTGCAGTCCACGACGCCGTAAAAATTGACGATGCCCTTTACTTCGGGTTCGGAACCGGCCGCCGCGTTGGGACACGCCAGCGCGGGGTCCTGGCTGTAGCCCGCGAGCAGCGACAAGTGCCCGCCCGCAGAGCCACCGGCGAGCACGACGCGATTCCCATCGAAGCCGTACTCGGGTCCGTGCTGCTTCAACCAGACCATCGCGCATTTCACGTCCTGGATGGCGGCGGGAAAGGTATGCTCCGGCGACAGGCGGTAGGCCGCGGAGGCCGTCGCGTAACCGCGCTCCGCGAAGTAGATGTTGTAGTAGGCGGTGTGTTCTTTTTTCCCTTGATGCCAACCGCCGCCGTGAATGAAGAGGATGAGCGGGGGACGCGCGCCGGCTTCCGCCGGTACGTACAGATCCAGCGTCAGCGTGACGCCGTCCGGTTCCGAATATGTCAAATCGTCATAGAAGTCGATACCGGCTGGAATCGACTCCGGTGCCTGCACCCGCGGTACCGCGCCGGAGGACAACGCTTCGATGGCCTCTTGGTAGTCCGTATATCCTGGAGCCGCCGGCGGAGCGCCCGCGAACAGCGAACCGATCCGCACCGACGCGCAGGAGGCCGCCAGAAGCAGGAGGGCCAATGCGAGCCCGGACGGAAGAAGTGAGATTAACCGATGGTTGTATTTGCCGGCAAACGAATCCATGAACTACCCCCTGTGATTGTGCGTTTCTGATTTCGCTGTCATTATTGCGAAACAAAGGAACCCAAGCAATCGTCAATCCGCCCGCGTTGCAATCCCACCCGGCGTCGCATACGATCCTGCTCATGTCTTCCACCAAAGTCATCCACGGTGTAAACGCCGTCACCGAAGCGTTGCGTTCTGCCGGGCGCGTGAACCGCGTGTACATCGCGAAGGAGTCGCGGGCGCACGGGGTGAACGCGCTCGTGTCAGAGGCGAAGCGCGCGAAGGTTCGGTTCGATTTTGTGCCACAGGCGAAGCTCAACGAGCTGGCTGGCACGCAGGAGCACCAGGGCGTCGTCGCCATCATCAGTCCGGTTGAATATACGGCGCTTGAGGACTGCCTGGCGCAGTGCGGGCAGAAGGCGACGTTGCTCGTCCTCGATCAAATACAGCATCCCAAGAACCTTGGCATGCTGATTCGTACCGCTGCGGGGGCAGGCGCGGCGGGCGTGCTGGTAGCGAGCCGCGGCGGGGCCTTGCTGGACGAGGATGTATTGCGAGCCAGCGCAGGTACAGCGTTTCACGTGCCCATCGTGCAATGCGGAAACGTGGCGCAGACATTGCGCGCGCTGAAAGATGCTGGTTTCTGGGTCTACGCAATGGATGCGGCCGGCGGTCAAAGCGTTTTCGATACGCCGTGGGCGGACCGCTGCGCGCTGGTACTCGGAAACGAAACTGAAGGACTGCGTCCCGGCGTGCGGAAAGAAGCGGACGTCTCCGTCACGATTCCCCTGGCAAGGAACCTCGACAGCCTGAATGTAGCCGTCGCCGGAGCAGTCGCGTTGTTCCAGATTGCATCATGTCACGGCGCTTTGGGCAAAAATGCAAACGTGAGAGAATAGAATCAGCCAAAGTACTTCTTGAAGTAGTTCGGCTCATCAATGCGATTCAGATCGAGCCGTACAAATTCATCGACCTCTTTCTCGCTGATGGGCCCCTTAGCGGTGGTGGAATCCGAGGATTCTGTGAACAGCCCGTCAAAAGCCTCGGTCGCGGACTCCGCATCGTCGTCGTCGAGTTCAAACCCGGCCTCACTCTCGGACGGTGGCAGACCGAGCATGCCCGGTTCGAAGAATTCCGTGATGATCTCCGCAATGTGGTCCTTGCGCTCCTCGAAGGATCCTTGCTCCATGATCTTGCGGCTCAACGCGATAGCTTTGTTCCGGAAGAGCACGACCAATTCGCGGCAGTTCGGGCAGGGCATGACCACGACCACATCTTTGGGGACTTTTGACGTAATAATACGGGGTGTACCGCAATGAGGGCACGAACAAACTTGCATATCGGCCTCGTGAGGTTATCTAAGTTTCGGGCGTTCCCGATGACTAACGATATTGTAAATGCTGAGAACCGGGGTGTCAAACCCTGTGTGACGCAGTTTTGTCGATCATGCGTCTAAATGTCTGTCTGAGTTTAAGATGCCGCCATTCCATCCCTGACCGGAGACCCGCAATGGCGCCATCAATCCTGTAGGCGCGACTCGACGGACGCGGGATTCGTGTCGATCCGTCGAACACAGCGGAAGCCCACTTGCGCGCCCGCCCCGTCGAAATTCAGCACGCGGTCGCCATCCAGAACCGGATTCCCATCCTGATCGACATACGCCGCGCGCAACAGGATCTGGTCACCGAAATCGGGGATGGATTGTTCTCCATTCCCGCGCGCCACCGTGCGGGTCCACTCGTAGTAGCCCGATGCCATGGTCTGCGGACTCTGTTGAAACGCGCGATCCCACTGGGCCGCCGTGGGCAGTTCGAAGTCGTTGGCCGTGGCATAGGCAAGCGCGGCGTAGAATGGTACATTCGTGAGGGGTTGCGCGGCCGCTTCCGCGGAAAGCGCGCTGTAATCGCCCCAGCCGGACGTGGACGCGAACTGGGAGAATTGCCCCACCGTCACGGGCGTTGCCCCAATGTAGAAGCCGTCCTCGTCGATGTCCCCCGGCGCGACGAACACCATATCGTTGGGGCGTGGGGGCAAGACGGCGAGATAGCATTGCAGCGCCTGCAGCGCCAATCGATTTGCCCGGACGACATCGTCTGAAGCGAGCTGCGTTGCCGCTTCAGCGAGGGCGGCTCCCCGTTCGAGGATGGGCTGTAGCTCTTCGGATCCCTGAAGGCTCAGCGTGCGGTTTCCGGCCAACCGGAGGTACTCCGCGGTGCGCTGGTATCGTGCGCGGTC